>JAHIRY010000038.1 GCA_018818405.1 Patescibacteria group bacterium
AAAATATGCATAATTAATTTTATTTTATCTAAGACCGCTAATCGCACGCTCCGAGCAATTCATTCGTTGATCTAATAGAATAATGGGAAATAAACAAATATGCAAATAAAAACAACAGTTTGCGAAATATCAAATTAACTCTTTTTCATAATCAAACTTCGGGTGTTGTTTCTATTTTCTCCACGGTTTCCTTTGTTTTCCAGAATTCCTTCACAATGACGCTGATCGCCGTTGCAACCGGAATAGCCAAGATGATTCCCACAATTCCGCCTATTCGCGCGCCGATCAGCAACGCCGTGATGCTGACAATCGGATTCAACCCGACGGCTTTTTGCATTACTTTCGGAACCAAAAGATTATTTTCCAATTGCTGAATGATAATGAAAAGCAGTAAAACCAACAATGCTTTTACCGGCGACTGAGTGAACGCCAGGAAAATAGCCGGCACTGCGGCCGCAATCGGTCCGACATACGGAATAAATTCTCCGAGCGCGGCGACAACTCCCAGAATCAACGCGTAATTTACTCCGAGAATCAAAAGTCCGATATAGGCCATAAGTCCGACAATCAAACATAAAATCAATTGCCCCTTTAACCACGAACCGATTTTCACCTGAATTTTATTGATCAATTGCATGGCAAATTCATTGTATTTCTCAGGCAAAATAAAAGTAATCGTTCTCTTGATGGAACTCTCCTCCACTGTCAGATAAAACGTGACAACCAAAATTATTACCAAGGAAACCATTCCTCCGAAAATGGCGAATATTGTGCCTAAAATCGATTGAAGTGATTTGGCCAAATTATTTCTGAGCGCATCAACGCCATTCGAAAGATCCAGCATCAATCCATGCTCAGCCGAATAAGTCTTCAAACTGCTCAACATATCAGCTGTTTTCTCATAATATTCAGGGAAATTGACTGACAACTGTCCGATCTGAGTGACAAACGGCGGAATTAAAAAGTACACAACGGAAACAAGAAAAACAAACACAACAAAATAAATCAGAAGAATTCCCAATCCGCGCGGAATTTTTATTTTTTCCAATTTGTCTACCCACGGATCAACCGATGAAGCGAATATTAATGATACGAAAAGGATGGCGATCACTTCTTTGATCAGGAAAAGAAAATACAAACAAATAACCACTAAAAAAAATTTGAGGATGGATAAAATTGAAATATCCAAAAGTTGACGCGTTTTTGCCATAAAATTTGTTAAATTTAATAATAATGATGCTACCGCATTTGCTTTTATTATAAAATAAAATCCGCACAATGGCAACGGCAAGATAGTTGTTTCAATTTATTCGGGAAAATCAGTGGACTTTCACTCATTTCCATATTATAATAATCAAATGAAATCCGTTTTCAACAAACACGCAACCTTCGATTACGAAATTCTGGACAAATTCCAGGCCGGTTTGGTTTTGACCGGACATGAAGTGAAATCAGTCAAGCAAGGACAAATAAACCTCAAAGGCGCATTTATTACCATGCGACATTCTCCAAAACCGGAACTCTTTCTGACCAATGCTCATATTTCTCCATATTTTCTGGCCGGCCGGCTGGCTGATTATGATCCGACAAGATCGAGGAAGCTCCTGGTCAAAAAAGAAGAGATAAAATCATTGCTGGGAAAATTGGAACAAAAAGGCTTGACATTAGTGCCCTTAAAGGTTTATACTATACGAAATCTTGTGAAGATCGAATTCGGACTGGCTCGAGGCAAGAAAAAATTTGAAAAAAAGGAATCGAAGAAAAAAAAGGATGTGGAACAAGAAATCAAACGAACATTAAAAACTCAGCGTTTTTAGTCCCATGTTCCCCTGTCGCGGGGATGCCGGGCTTTGACAGGAAATATTGTAATATTGTGCGGAATGAGCCGGCGCTACTCACAAAACAGCGCTAAAACTACAAGTGCAAACACATTTGTTAGCAAGGTGAAGTCATTTTTCCAAATGCCCAACTTTGCGCCTGTTGCTGTCTAAGTACATGCAACCATCGGTCCGTCTATACTCGCTAGTCGGAGCTCCGGTGTCATAATGCGAGTTCGGCTCGGGAAGCGCCTTGGTCCCCCGCTTAAACTTCAAGGATCGAATTTTCAATATTCTGTTTTCTCTTAAGTTGAAAATTTTAAATATTTAGAGTAAACTATTTCTGTAGATGCAATTTTGCAAATTTTCTGGACGCGGGTTCGACTCCCGCCATCTCCACCATTCTTCGCGCAGCGAAGAATGCCCTTCGTAGCCTTGGCGAAGAAGGGCTGAAGTTTTCACTGGTTAGTTATTTTAAAATGGCTGCGCTACGAATGGCAAGCCATCAAAGCAAAATTCAATTAAAAGCATTCGCGCAGAGAAGAATTATATATTAGCGATTGAGAGACTAAGAGATTCAGACACAAACTCAATCTCTTAATCTCTCAGTCGCTCAATCTCTCTATACTAGAAACGTATCGTTTATAACTTTATCTAAAAGAGATTCAGAGATTTAGAGATTCAGCAACTTACTTAATCTCTAAATCTCTCAATCTCTTAGTCTCTACATCGTCTAGTCTCTCCGTCCAAAAAAAACTCGAGTAAATTTATAACCCTATCTAAAGATGAGAAAATCATACAAATTCAAAAGAAAGATCAGAGTGGAAAAAAAATATTTTTCCAATTATCAAATTCGGGCGCGCGAATTGAATGTTATTGATGAAATGGGATCACCGCTGGGGATCATGCCGACTCCGGCAGCCGTTGAATTGGCGCAAGAAAAAGGACTGGATTTGGTGGAAGTTGCTCCCAGAGCAAATCCGCCGGTCGCGAAAATCATGGATTTCGGCAGTTTTCAATATCAACGTGAAAAACAATTGAAAAAGCAAAAAAAGCTGACAAAAACGACTGAAGTGAAAAACATTCGCCTCTCCATAAAAATCAGCGACCATGACAAAGAAACAAAAGCAAAGCAAGCGGAAAAATTTCTGGCCAAAGACAACAAGATAAAGATTGAATTGATATTGAGAGGAAGAGAAATGCAATACATGGGAATTGCCAGAAAAGTTATAAATGATTTTGTTGCTCAGCTCACCACTCCCACTATAGTGGAACAAGATATCTCAAAACAAGGAAATAAGCTTTTTATTATATTAATGCCTGCAAAAACAGCGAATTAGCCAATAGCGAGCGCTCTTGCCGGCTATCCTCTAATACGCCTCTAAAACCATATATGCCAAAGTTAAAAACAATCCAATGCGTAGCGAAAAGAATCAGAATAACCAAGAACAAAAAACTCCAAAAAAAGAAATGCGGACAAGACCATTTTAATTCCAAAGAAACCGGTAATGTGACACGAGCCAAAAGATCGCTTACCACTGTAGCCGGCAAAAAATTAGCGAAAAATATTAAAAGATTCATACCTTATTCAAATTAATTAATGTTTTAGATATATAGCTCTTGATAGTTTTTAACAAAGCTTAGCACTTGAATCAAACAGCTAATCACCGGAGCTAACTAGAAAATTTCATATGCCAAGGGTAAAACGCGGGACAATGCATGTCAAAAAACGAAAAAACATATTAAAAACAACTAAGGGCTATCGCCATGGCCGAAAGAAATTGATCAAGCTGGCCAGAGTTGCCGCGCTAAAAGCGGGCCGCTATGCGTACAGAGACAGAAAAGTAAAAAAACGCGATTTCCGACGATTGTGGCAGATCAAAATCAATGCCGCTGTTCGAGCTTTTGAGATGAGCTACAGTCAATTCATTGACAAGCTGATCAAAAAGAATATCGAATTGGATAGAAAAATATTGGCTGATCTGGCTGAACACAATCCGGCAATATTCGCCAAAATAGTTGAAACAATAAAATAAAAAAAAGGACCGGTTCGGTCCTTTTTGAATATTGAAACAGTGAACAATCATTCAAAATTGAAATTGTGAACAAAGACTGTTGACTTCTGCAATGGGTTTTATTATACTTTTATCACAAGTTCGTAATCATGGATCGGTGGTGTAGCTGGTTAACACATCGCCCTGTCACGGCGAAGATCGCGGGTTCGAGTCCCGTCCGATCCGCCATGAAGTACATGCGCGGCATGACTTCATGGCAAGCCATTAACTAAATGAGAATCATTATTTTTTATGGAAAGCCATTAACTAAAAAAAATACCTCTTCGAGGTCTTTTTTTGACTTTAATTTCTTCAAACAATTAAGTTTAACTCATCTTTTTTATTCACAATTATCAAAATCATTGACGCCGGCGCGAAATTTCTTTATAATATTCATGTTTAATTAATATTCCAAAATCTTATGCCTAAAAAAATAAAACGAGGAATCGGAGTAAAAGTACCGAAGATCGCCAGATTGATAAAGGGCGGAAAAACAAGAAAAGGACGAGCGTAATCTAAATTTACAAAAAACAACAATCAGCCTGCAATTGCAGGCGATTTTGTTTTTCGTAATTTTACTAAAAATTCATACTTCAACTCAGTGCGACAATAAACCTCACGAAAACCATATCCCAATAACGAAAGAGAGGGGGCTCCCCTGAGTCGCACCGAAGGTGCAAGTTTCAAAAAAACAACACGCAGCCATTGACAAATCAACATTTTTATGCTATACTATTATTAGTTTGAAAATTCACAAGGAGGTCGAAATGGACGCAAGCATGATCACGCTGGCAAGAGAGTTCAAGGGCAGCTTTTCTCAAGACTTGGCTGACGCGGCCAACGCGCAGCCGAGGGAAGGAGGACGGTTCGTGGCCATGGACATCGGTCGGCTGGCCACCGACAACGACGAGCCTCTGGCTCGATTCAGGGGCTTCATCCCCATCAACGAGCTCGGAGAGCAGGAGAGCCTGCTCTTCGAGGAGAACTACGAGGAGGACGAGTTCGAGGACGGCGAGGCTGAGTGGGAGCTGGAGCCTCGGCTCCGGCACCTGCTCTCCCCCCGCCCCGACCGGAGCATCTCGGTCTTCCACGCGGAAGGCCGGGTTCTCCCCGACACGCCGGAGCGCAAGCGCCGGCGGCGCCAGCGGAAGAACCGCCGCCGCGCCAGCTAGCGTTCTCGCCGTTTTTCGCCCGCCCCAAATCTTCGACTACGGAGCACTCAGCCACGCTGATTCGCTCCCCTACCAGTAAATATAATCAACCAAGATTGTAGTTAGTGGTTAGGAAAAAAGAGCTGCAAGCTTGCGGCTCTTTTTTCGTTGCTCGAATATTCCCTCCTTATACTTATAACGACATAATTATCAATTGATCTGTCACCGCATGATACGCCAGCCAGACTCCGACTATCAGAAAAAACACTAAACAATAAATCATTAAAAAACTTTCATAATGTTTCCTCCTTTTCATATTTGTTTATGTTTTTTTCAATGTATCAACATCGTAAAAATCTTCATGCAGTTCATCCAGATTCACATCCTCCAATTTTCCGGTAAATTTCTCGCCTTCCTTGCGCACCACTTTTTTCATTCCCATCACTTCAGCCTCAGTCTGCCGGCCGATATCCGTTCGAATCGTCGCATTCTCTCCTTCCGATTGAGCTTTGACAACATCTTCGCCGAGATTATGTTTCTTTAAAAATAAATCCTGCGCCAAATATCCTGATTCTTTTCCGGCCAGATTGTACAGAGGAGAACGCTTTGAAAAATATCCCGGTTTGTCAGCTGTCAAATAATAAATTTGGTTTCCCACGAGGAACGCGTAGCGGCCATTTGAATCAGCCACTTGAGTGTCCAAGAGCTTGTTGAATTTGGAATCAAATACGCGCACGATTGATCGGCCGATTTTTTTCTTTTCGTCAACATCTTTAATTTCGCCGAAACTCTTCGCTTTTTCACCGATTCCCAATTTTTTGAATATTCCATACATGGCGAGCTGAGAGACGACAATCGCGCCCACCCACCACTGCGGATTGATTACAAATGAAGCGATCGCCAATGTCGGACCGATCATTGTCAATGCCGACTGCCCTTTTCTCATGAAATATTTTCGCAAAATTCCCTTTGGACTTTCCAACTTTTGAGACGGATCAAGCGCGATCGGCGGAGAAATCGTTTCTTTCTCAGTCACTTCGAAAATCGAACCGTAATACACATTCTGAAAATTTCCATCAACGCCGGCATTATTCAACAATCCGCTCGGAAATTTAAATCCTTTTTTCTCAACTGACATGAAATATTTTCCGGGCTTCAAAATGAATTGATAGCGTCCTTGTTTATCAGTCACCAGCGTTCGAACCAGCTGACTTGAATCAGCCGTATAAATACGCACAACCGCCAAATCAACCGGACGTTTTGTCACCGAGTTGTACACAACGCCCCAGCGCTCTTTCTTCCTTCTCACAAACATGAGAAATGCCTGGCTCACGACAAATTGAATATAAGTGATCGCCGTCGCGCCGGTGACGCCGGTTACTCCGACAGTTGCCACGGACGCAACTGAAGTCGCGGTGACAGTCGCAATCACAGGCGCTTTGGCAACATCATTGGCTTGCTCTGCCACCGGATTGTCAACTGTCGCTTGCTGTACTTGCTTTGTTGTTCTGATCGCCGATTTTGCCGTGCGATCAACTCCGGCTTTTACTTGTTCGTAGTCAACTCCAGAAATCGCACTGATAACATTCGAAATCGCTTTTGTCGTATTTTGCACAGCATCGGACTGAAAAATGCTTTCAGTCTCAAATTCCAATTCTTGCGCTCGTTCATCAGCTGATTTTTCCCATTCATTTTTTTCCTTTATGTCAGCCACTTGCTGCATTTTTTCCGGATCTTGCAAAATATTTATCGGGGGCGCGACCGCTATCGGTTTTTCCGGAATCGACTCTCCGCCGCCCGCTGCAGGCGGTGGAACCGGAGCAATCGGAGGTTCGACCGGAGGAGCTTCCGGTTTTATTT
Organism: Patescibacteria group bacterium; assembly: GCA_018818405.1. Classification (GTDB taxonomy): domain Bacteria; phylum Patescibacteriota; class Patescibacteriia; order UBA11705; family JABHMO01; genus JAHIRY01. The sequence continues at coordinate 6,883 of JAHIRY010000038.1, forward strand.
CCGGAATAATCGCAATCGGTTTTGGCACCGGTTTCGGTTCGACTATTTCTCTGACTTTCCGAATAGTCATTATTATTTGATTGGCGGAAACTGCTTTCGTCAGTTTTATTTCCAAATCATTTTTTCCGTTTCGATCAACATCAAACTGCTTGGCCGCTTCTTTTATTATTCTGGCTTTGATCGGATCGCTTTCAATGATAATTCCGGAATCGCTTGCCGCCAAATTAACATTTTCAATTTTGAAAGTATGACGTATGTTGGCGATTTTAAATCCGAGAGTTCCGCCTTTTTGAATATTCACCAATGTGCCGGATTCCACCAATTCAATATCTCTGGTTTCACCGCTGAGAACTGTAAATTCGGAATTCTCACTGTCATCAGTCAGACTGGAACAACCCGGATCATCCGGAAAATCAATCAAACTATCCTTGTCATCATCTATTTTATTGTTGCACTGGCTGACAACTATTTTCTTGATTTCCAGATCGCTCGCCGCGGAAAATACGGAAATATTATTGGCCGCGTCCATTGATTTGACCGCAACCTTGTGAATGCCCGGAGTTAAAACCCTTGTCACGCTATATTTCCAGGCGGAAGCAACAACTCCCACATTGTCAATCAATTGATTGTCCACATACAAAGCCACATATTTCGTATCAGCCGTTGTTGTGCCGGAAAATTCCATTTCAACCGAAACATTTTCACCTGATAATTTTTGCGATTTTATTTTAATGGAACTGATTGCCGGAACAAGCGGCGCAACAGTATCAACGGTAATTGTTTTGACCGCGGAATTCAATCCGCCTGATTTTATATAAATTTTGTGCTCCCCATCAGTCAGGGCGGTTTCAACCGTCCATTCAAAACTTTTATCAATGCCGGAAGTCAAACTTTTTACTTTCACTTCATCAATATAAATATCAAGAGGAAGCGACGCCTCTATTGTTGTTCCTTTGATTGTCGGTTTGCTGTTATTTGTCAGCAATCCATCGGCCGGAGATCCGATAACCGCAGGACCCGCATATTCGTGTTCTTCGTTGTCATCGTTTATGTCAACGCAATCAGGATCAGCCGGAAAATCTATTTTTCCATCCAGATCATTATCAATGCCGTCCTTACATTGAGGAATGGTTGATTCATTATCATCTTCCAAGGTAGCGCAATCAGGATCAGCCGGAAAATCTATTTTCCCGTCAAGATCATTATCAATTCCGTCACCGCATTGATACGGTCCGGCTTCATCATTATCAGTTGAACCGGAACAGCCGAGATCAGCCGGAAAATCAACCTTTCCGTCGCCGTCATTATCTGTTCCGTCACTGCAAGCATAAGGTCCGCTTTCATCATTATCCGTCGAACCGGAACAACCGAGATCAAACGGATAATCAGTCAATCCGTCGTTATCATTGTCAATTCCATCATTGCACAAATAAACCGGAGGCGGCGGAGCAGGAGGACTGCCTCCCAAAGTATAGTTATAGCTGATTCCTATATTTGTAATCTCCGGCGTCATTGTCGCCATGGCTGTTGAAAGATCAGCTCTCCAACGCAAATCGCTGCCCGCGTTCACAAAGGTATATTCCACTCCGGAAGTGACAGCCTCCCAATTTACTCCGCCATTGGCCGATAAATAATAATCAATCGTTTGCCCGTTTAATACATCAGTCGCTGTCAATGTAGCGGCAGTGATATTCTGAGAAACCGTATCAACCGTAAGCGACTGAACCGTCTGAGCTGCGGCATAACCGGAATATATTTCGATCAAACTCCCGGCCTGATTGGCATAAATTACATCGCCGACAGCCATTGCTCTCACTCCGGTGATAAAATCCAAACCATGCATTTGTTTTGGCATACTATCATCTGAAATCGCTGTCCAGCTGGAACCTCCATTGATTGTATATTGAATCGTGCTGTAGCCGGAAACCATCATGACATTTTGATCCAATCCTTTTATTCGATAAAAAGCGGTGTCTGTTGCCGCGAATGTTCCGGTCAACCAATTCGTGCCTCCATCCACTGTATAAAGATATGTATCAGTGCTGGCCTCTTTTGTCACAAAACAATTATCAGCATCATAACAATAAATCGTGCTCAAATTCGCTCCGGTTCCGCTGGCCTGCAATGACCAAACAGCTCCGCCGTCCGTTGTCTTCAAAATTCTTCCAAGATCTCCCAAGGCATAACCGACATTGCTGTTCAAGAAAAAAATATCATTGAATCCGCCCGCATAACCTGTTATTTGCTCAGTCCACAAAGTACCGCCATTAATCGTCTTGTAAATTCTCGTGTTTGAATCTTCGCCACTACCGACAACCCATCCCACATTTTCATCCAGAAAAAACACGCCCCACAAAAAACAGTTTACATCAATTCCCGTATTTTCATTTGTCCAGCCAACTCCGCCGTTCGTAGTCTTGTACGCGGTGCTGGGATATCCGACGCGCCAACCATTATTATCATCAACAAAAAAGACTTCATAGTTATCCTGCGCATTAGTGCTCGGTGTCCATGTACTGCCGCTGTTAATACTTTTCGCCACTGAATACTGCCCGGTAATATAAACTGTGTTTTCATTGGGAGCTTGAATACTTTCAAATGTTCTGGCAGTCAACGGAGTGTCAAATGCGGTCCAAGTAACGCCCGCGTCAGCTGTCTTAAAAATCATTCCGCTGTCTCCGACAGCCAAACCATTATTGCTGTCAATAAAATCAATCGCTAAAACATCAAAATTAAATCCTTCCGCCGCAAAAGTCTGAACAGTATTCCAATTTGTTCCGCCATCAAGAGTGCGATGAAGCTTTCCGCTATAATCTCCCGCAACATACATATCCTCCGCTGTCTTCACCGATTCCGCCGCGTAAGCCGGTGCTGACACCGGATCAACTGCAGGCACAACCCAATTCACACCGCCGTCAGTTGTTATCAATGTGCCATCCGTTCCCACCAACACGCCTTTTGCCGCATTGTACAAGGAAATATCATACATTGGATTTGTAAACGGATATGTCGCATTATTCCAACCAAGTCCATCATAATAAACGACCGCATGCTGAGTATTCAATCTTCCACCGACAGCGATTACATTTCCTCCGACCGCTCCATCAATGGCATTCAAATCACGAACCGTTCCGGTCGCTTCCATATTCCAATTCGTGCAACCATCCACGGTTGAAGCGATCTTTCCGCTCTCGCCAACGACCCAGCCGGTAGAAGCTGTCACAAAATAAAGATCATTCGGCTGAGAAATCGTAAAACCCGTATTTCCGCAAACAGCCCAATTCAACCCTCCGTCAATTGATTTTAAAACAGTTCCATCCCATGCGCTGACATACACCATCATTGGCGGCATGGGAACGCTAATGCCTGTCAACTTTGTCAATCCGCCGCCGTAATTCGTCACTGTCCATGTCGTTCCGGTATCAGTGGTTCGCAGAATTACGCCATTATCTCCGACAGCCAGAGCGGTTGTGGCGTCAAGCCAAGCAACATCATTGATTCGCAACCCCTGAGGCAATGGTTTTACCCAACCCCAAGAAAAACTTCCGTCAGTATGCAAAGTCGCTTGATTGTCGCGAACATTCCAATATGCGTCGGTGTTTGTCGTATCCTCATATGTTCTAGTCGTAAAATCTTCGGTAAATGTTTCAGTCGCGGCAATGGAATCTGATACCAAATAATGCCAACCAAAACCAAGACTGCCGCTCATGAGCATAAGCGCAATTATTGCATAAATTCCAAATCTCTTAAAAAACAATTTGATCACAATATAAATTTCGACAATTTAAAACATTAAATATTGCATCCTGCGAATACATTCAAAGATATCCAATTTTTGTTTGGACATTCTCACAAAAATTTATAATTATTTTCCAATACTATTATATCATTTCAACGCCATAAAAAAAACAAAAAACAATGTGGATAAGACGCATTGTTTTGAAAACATTTTTTAGCGGTTGAGAGATTGAGAGACTAAGCGATTGAGTATTTTTTTGTAATTAAGTAATTTAGTAATAAAGGAATTGAGCGTTTAAGATATTTAGTCGTTCCCTTAATTACTTAATTACTCGTTTGCTAAATTACTGAGTCGCTTAGTCTCTCAATCTCTCCCCGTTTCATCTCCCCGCCCGCTTCCTCCGATAAACAAACACAACCGCAACAACAGCCGCAATCAAAATACTAAAAATCTGCGCCCAACGCAGTCCGCACAAATGAGGACTGTAATCAATCCGAACAAACTCCAAGAAAAATCTTTGGATTGAATACAAAATCAAATAAATGAAAAAAATATTTCCGGAAATCCAATTCCCTGTTTTTCTCCTGCGCCGATGAACTAAGAGTAAAATTGACGCGATCAATATATTTCCCAGAACTTCATACAAAAAAACCGGATGAAAATATTCAAATTGCATAAATTCAAAAGGACGATTGACAATATCAATGGGAATTCCCCACGAAGATTCCGTCGGCCGGCCGAAAATTTCCTGATTGAAATAATTTCCGATGCGGCCGATCGCCTGCGCTGACACCAAGCCGGTTGCAGACAAATCAGCGGTCAGCCAAAAATCAACGCGCTTTTTTTTGCAATAAATTATCGTGGCGATAAAACCGCCGATCATTATTCCATGGACAGCCAGTCCGCCCTGCCAAATTTTGAAAATATCAATCCAGTTTTCACGATATAATTCCCAAGCGTAAATCACATAATAAATTCTCGCGCCCAAAATCGCGCCGATCACCCAATACAAAACCAAATCATAAAAAAAGTTTTTTTCGTATTTGTAAAATCTTGCCAGCCGCACCGCAATAAACAATCCCAACGCTCCGCCGGCAATCATAAGCAAACTGTACCAATGAATTTCCAACGGACCGATCTTCAAAAAAATCGAATTCGGATGAAATGTATGAAGAAAATTAAACATAAACTTTTTTAAAACTCTATTTCTTCCAAATTGTACCAAACTTTGCAAAAAAAAATAAGGCTCGGAGTCATGGCTCCGAGCCGGATCGATTCAACAACTTCGGTTCACTACTACTGGTTCATCACTTCCGCCAGCACTTCGCGCGCTTTGCGCACGAGTACCGTCGGATTCTTGTGCCGCACCGCAGAAAGCGGAATGTCCTTGCCGAAAACCCGCTGAGACGGAATGTGAACCTGGAGGCCATGCCCCACCGGCTGCACCATCACGTCAACCTGGGAAAACTGTCCCTGGCAAATCTGCTTCTGCACGTTTTCACAAAGTTCCTGCCGCATCAGCACCTCCTACGATGAGGAAAAAAAGTTGTATTTCCATTATACGGACTTTTATGATTTTGTCAATTGTTAATAAAAAAAAGAGCCCGATAACAGGCTCATTTTTTTCTCTTTAGGTTTTTGCGTTGCTAATTGCAACCGTCCGCCAATGACGGACAATATATTAAACCCTGACGAAACGCCCGGGCCTAATTGCCTTATTTTTTCTTTGCGGTTTTCGCTTTTGCGATTTTCGCTCTTGCCGGTTTCTTTTTCACCGCATCTTTTTTCAATTCAGATTGAATATCTTTCCAGCGCATTTTTAATTCCTTTTTAATATCAGCCCAAGCATCCTCGCTGATCAATTTTGTCTTGGAATACTTTTTCACGATTTTCTCCACAACAGCGTCATAATCTTTTTTCTTCATTCCGCTCACTTTTGCCGCTTCTTTTATCAATGCCTCGCTGACCGTTTTTGTTATTTTTTTAAATTGCTCTCTGTTTTTGCGGCCCTTGTCCGGGCTGTAAAACAATCCCAAAGCTGATCCGACCAGAGCGCCCAAAGCCAGCCCCGCTAGAAATTTTTTTGTTTTCATACTATTATTTTTTCTAATTTAAGCAAACCAGCTACAAACTGTAAATAAATTACTTTATCAGTATACCATAAAATTATGCGGAATTCCAGCTTTATCCACACATTTTTGCGGCAAATCATCGCACCCTTGCAAAAATTTTATTTCCATGATATCATTCTGTCAGACAAATTCACTTCAAAATCAAATTGAAATTAATAAACTCTATATGAAAAAAATTATTCATCCCAAATATTACGAAGCAAAAGTAAGCTGCGTCTGCGGAAATGAATTTACCACCGGCGCAACCATGGAAAACATCAAAGTCGAAATTTGCTCGCTCTGCCATCCTTTTTATACCGGCAAACAAAAGCTGGTTGACACAGCCAGACGCGTGGAAAAATTCGAAACCAGAATGGCGAAAAAAGCTAAAATAAAATTGGGCAAAGGCAAAAAAGCCAAGCAAGAGCTCAAAGCTCAAAAAAAAGAAGCTGCCAAACAGTAACTATTCCAAACCGTTATCATTTCCTTTTATTTTCAGGAAAAAATAGCGGTTTTTTGTTATAATGAAAAAAAGTATAATTAACTATCTGCTTTGCTGATTAAAAATATTTTATGCAAGACAAAATTCAACAAATAAAAAACAGATTTGCCGAGCTGTCCGAACAGCTTCAGGATCCTTTGATTTTAAACGATCAACAGAAGCTCAAAGAATTTTCGTCCGAACATTCTGAACTTCAAGAAATAATTCATCTCATCAATAACTTCGAACAAACAAAAGCGAATCTGGCTGACGCCGAAGAAATGCTGAACAATGAAGATTCCGACCTTCAAGCGTTCGCGCAGGATGAAATCAATCGGCTCGCGCCAAAATCGGAAGAAGCGGAAAACGAATTGAAAGCCGCGCTCGCGCCGAAGAACCCGAACGACAAAAAAAATATTATCATGGAAATTCGCGCCGGCACCGGCGGGGATGAATCAGCTCTTTTTTCCGCCACGCTTTTTCGCATGTATTCCAGATACGCGGAAAACAAAGGCTGGAAAATAAATATTTTATCAGCCAATCGAACTGAACTCGGAGGATTCAAAGAAATAATTTTTGAAATAAACGGCAAAAATGTTTTCGGCGATTTAAAATACGAGAGCGGAACTCATCGAGTGCAGAGAGTGCCGGAAACAGAGAAAAGCGGACGCGTCCACACTTCAGCCGCCACAGTGGCAGTGCTCCCGCAAGCGGAAGAAATCGATCTGCGCATTGATCCGAAAGATTTGAAAATCGATACTTTTTGCGCCGGCGGACATGGCGGACAGAGCGTTAATACGACTTATTCGGCTGTTCGCATCACTCACTTGCCTACAAATACGGTTGTTTCCTGCCAAGACGAACGCTCGCAAGCGCAAAACAGAGAAAAAGCCATGCGCGTCCTGCGAGCCAGAGTCGCTGAGCAAGAACAAGAAAAAAGAGAAAAAGAATTGGGAGCGGAAAGAAAATCGCAGGTTGGAACCGGCGACCGAAGCGAAAAAATCAGAACCTACAATTTTCCGCAAGACAGAATCACGGATCATCGCATCAAACAAAGCTGGCACAATATTCAAATCATCTTCGACGGAAATCTGGAACCGATAATTTCCGCGTTAAAAGAAGCTGAGCTTAAAATTCATACCGCATGACCATAAAACAAGCGCTCAACCGCGGAACAATTCTCCTGAAAAATAAAAAAATATTTCCCGCCGGACTGGACGCGGAAATTATATTGAGTTTTGTATTGAAAAAACCGCGGGAATTTTTGTTCGCTCATCCGGAAAAACTCTTAACTCCGGCTCAATATCGCTGGTTTGAAAGATTGATCGGAAAAAGAAGCGAGTTCGTTCCCCTCGCCTATATCACGGGAAAAAAAGAATTTTTCGGATTAACATTTTTTGTCAACAAAAATGTTTTGATTCCCCGGCCGGAAACCGAATTGCTGGTAGAAGAATCAATCCGATTGATTCAAAAAAAAGAAATAAAAAACATCGCTGAAATCGGAACCGGCTCCGGCTGCGTTATCATCAGCCTGGCAAAAAATTTAAAAGAAAAAGCGCTTGACTTTTTTGCCGTTGACATTTCAAAAGACGCTCTGCAAATCGCGAAAAAAAATTCCGAGCATCACACAGTAAAATCGCAAATAAACTTTTTGCGAGGAAATCTGGCTCTGCCCGTCCGAAAGAAAAAAATAGATTTGCTGCTCGCCAATCTCCCATATCTGGATCCGGCAAAAAAAACCGATTTTGAATCCGCTGATGTAAAAAGTTTGAAACACGAACCGAAAATTGCGCTTTACGGCGGGACGGACGGATTGGAATCGTACGAAGAACTTTTCCGGCAAATTAAAAAATTCGAATATTCGCCTTCTCATATTTTGATCGAAATCGGAGACAATCAAGCAATCCCGATAAAAAAAATAATCGGCTGTCATTTGCCGAAAGCGAAAATTGAAATACTAAAAGATTTGGCCGGCCGCGATCGCGTTGTGAAAATTATCATTTGATTAAACAATGGAAATTTATGAAAAGCATCATTTGATGAAATGACGGAAATTTTCGGTACGGGGAACAAAGATTTTTGTTCCGTACCGAAAAAAAAAATTCGCCGATGGCGATTTTTTTTATTTTTAATCGACGAAAACAATGTCGCTGTAATCGGCTTTTAACTTTTCCAAAAATGTTTCAATGCCGGAAATTCCCGAATAATCCAATTTCGCGACATATTCTTCGTTCTTCGGAAAATCGCAGGCCAACTTTACCGATTTTCTTCCGGTGAGAAAAGCGAAAACTTCATTCTCGTATTTCGGCTCCTTAAATTCAATCTGCCATTTTCCGTCTTCGACATTTATCACGGAAACAACATCTTCGTCCGCCTGCAGATCAGCCACGGTTTGTTCCATGTTTTTCAAAAAAATTTCCACTTCGATTTTATTTTTCGCTTGCAAATTTTCAATCGACAAATTCTCCGATTCCGGAAATTCCAACAAAAATTTTCTAATCAACTCATCCGTCTCAACCGCAGTGTTCATGCGAAATGAATTCTTGAAATAAATCGCGCCCGAGCCGTAATTATTTTCCGCAATTACCTCGGGAGCGCTTTCCGTCGGTTTGTCCGGAACTGCATCCAGCTTGCTTACATTCTGAAAAACTTCATTGAATTTGGCGAAAGCCATATCATAAGCGGACAAATCAACCTGCGGAGGATCAGCCAAATTTTTTCCCTGAGCCAAATTGAAAAAATAAATTCCCAAACCGGAAACAAAAACCGCGATTATCAAACTTCCGAAAAAAATTGGTCCGAATTCTTTCATACCATATTAAAATTACTTGCATGATTATTATCGCACAAATTTTCTAATTTGAATATTCCACTTCATCCGTATAAGTCGGAACAGCTTCAATCCAAGTAATTCCGGCATTAAACTTTATTTCATTGTGTTCCGAGTCAAAGAATCTTGTTCGAGAATCAAGTCCGGTTCTTTTCCAATTTCCCTCAACCGCCGCGCCATCGCGAAAAACAATCGCCTTGCCTGATCCGATTGTCGTCACTTTTCTCCGGCCGTAATCATCGATCACAATACTCTCAACATACATGACCGCAATATTGTTCGCTCGTATTTCCGAACCGTCGGCATCCAAATGTTTTTTCCCAGCCTGAAGTCGCAAATAATTATTATTCTCTCTGTCATATTCCCACTTAACGCCGGACAGATCTCCGCCAAAATCAATTTTTATTGCCTGGATTTGCGGACGATTGTCAAAATTCTCATCCAATTTGTATTGCCACGATTCAAAATCATTTTTCAATTCCCATTCTCTATTTTCAACCAATTTATTGATCAACTCATTGGAAATAAAAACATTGTGGGGCTGAGGCCGAGCATTGTCCCGCCAAAAATATTGGCCGAAAGAAAATTCATTGACATCATAGTCATAAGACTTTGCCAAAATATCCAGCGCTTCATTACTGCCTCCCACATGAATATACGGAACATCGAATTCACTCGCCCAATCAACGAAAAACGGACGAGCGGAACGAATCGGTCCGATATTTTTCAATTCTTCATCCATATAAAATACAGCCAAAAATCTGGTAATCGGCGCTTCGACTATTGATTCGAAAACCAAATTCGCGCGGCTGAGTCCGGCCTGCGGACGAGCTCCGCTATGATTGTCGATCATGGCGGCAAACAAAACAGGTTCTTGCGAATCAAAAAGACAAAGTCCGTCCAACTTTCTTTTTGCGCAAGAGTCGTCGTCAATTTGTTTTTTTCCGATTGCTTGTTGTTCCTGCGCCGGATCGGCTGCCTCTGTTTTGTCCCGCGACAAATAGATAAAACTGACTGCGAGCAAAACAATCAACAAGTAAACAAATCCCGAGCTGTAAAAATATTTGAAACTAAATTCTTTCATAAATTATTTTTCAAAAGAAAAAGTGCTCCTAAAATAAATATAAAGCACTTTTTCAGTATTATCAACTCAGCTTATTTTTTTGTCTTTTCATTTCCATTATCTTCCGCCGCTTTCTTGTTGTTTTCCGCCGGAGCGGCAGTTGTCTCCTCCGCGGCGGGCGCGGCAACAACTTCTTCAGCTTCGGGCGCCGCCACCAAAGCGATCACTTCTTCCGGTTCATCCAGCACTTCAATGTTTTCCGGTATTACCAAATCTTTGATTTTAATTTTGTCGTCAAATTTTTTCAAGACCGACAAATCAACATTAAATTCGGAAACAATATCCTGAGGCAAACACTTGATGCTAAGCATGTCCATTGCTTTGATCAAAACGCCGCCCAATTCTTTTACCGCCGGAGCTTCGCCGACAAAGTTCAACTCAGCTTCCAGCTCCAACTTTTGTCCGCGTCGAATCTGATAAAAGTCAACATGCGTCGGATTGCTCTTTACCACATCGAAATCAATATCTTTGATCAATGTTTCCCGTTGTTTTTCTTCTCCTTCGATAATTAAATTTATCAATGCGCTGCTGCCGGCTTTTTCGTAAATTTTTTCAAAATCCACTGAATTCAGATACACCGGCACATTTTCTTCCACTTCAGAACCGTAAATAATGGCCGGAATAAATCCTTTGGCGCGCAATTCCTTTACTTTTTTTCCGAAAACATCCCGTTTTTTCGCTTTCAATTCGTACAACATATGAAATTATTTAACATTTGTTAATTCTTCAATAAATTTATTTTTCTTGATTAATTGATGCAATTCAATGAGTTCATCCGAATCGATCGATCCGCGGCCGGAAAATTTCCCCACTTCCTCGCTCCCCAGATCGGTCAACACTCCGAGCAAATTGACTCCATGCTCGCCCAACATTACATAAACAAGCAGACAACTGCGGCAATTCTTGCAGCGAATATGCAGCAAATGGCCGTCTTCCCTTTCCTCAATCAATTTTATTTCCGCCGGAAAATGCTTGCGCCGGCAAACCGGACAATCTGACAACAATTTTAAAGAATTATATTGAGGAGAGATCATAATTCAAAATATTTTTTACGCGAAAAGTATAACAAATATGTTAAAATTAGTCAAATTTACTTAACATCAGATTATTTTAGCTGTAAGTTTAAGGAATTTACAAAATGTCATCCTTGTCGTCGCACTGCCACACTCTCCGCTATTCCCACCAAAATCAAACAAATAATCAAAAAGCTGCCGCCATAACTCAGAAAAGGCAATGAAATTCCGGTGACCGGCATTATTCCCATATTCATGCCGATATTGATAAATAAATGAAGGAAAAACAAAGACGCGATTCCCAAAACCAGAAACAATCCGAAATCATCACTCGCGCTTTTCGCGATCGCAATCAAACGATAAAAAATTATTATCCACAGGAATAATGTCAAAGAAACGCCGAACAAACCCAATTCCTCGGCAATGACCGCGAACAAAAAATCGGTTTGGCTCTCCGGAACAAATCGCAATTGGCTCTGAGAACCGAATCCCAATCCGCGACCCCACCAATTGCCCGAGCCAATGGCAATGATTGATTGCGTCACATTGTAGCCGCTGCCCAGCGGATCAGCTGTCGGCTGGAGAAAAACTTTTATTCTTTCCCGCTGATAATCAAGAAAAAGAAAATTCCAGGCGATCAATGAAACAATTACAAAAACAACCGCGAGAATAATCAAATACTTTTTCGGAATGCCGGTAATCAACAACAAAATAAACCAAACTCCGAGAAAAATCAGCGCTGATCCGAAATCAGGCTGAAGCAAAATCAGAATAACAAACGAAAGCGTGATGCCTAGACTGACAATAATATGTTTTGCGGCGCGAAATTGCTGCAAACGATTGCTGAAAAATTTCGCCAATAAAATAATGAGAACAATCTTTGCCAATTCCGCCGGCTGAATTCCCAAACCGCCGATCAAAAACCAGCCTGTTGTTCCTCTAATACTGCTTCCCAAAAAAAGAACCAACACTAAAACAAACAATGACAATGCATAAAATGTCCGGCTGTAAACGCGCAATCCGGAATAATTGCTGACGCCGACTGCGAACAAACAACAAAAACCGATTACACTGAAAATCACTTGTTTCTTGAAATTATCCACCGCATCATCGCCCTGGCTCAATCCGACGCTGTAAATGGCGGCCAGTCCGAGACAAAACAACAAAAAAACCGCGACCAATAAAATCCAGTCAAACTTGCGAAAATTGTCGAGAGCGTTGCGCCACATAGTTTTTTTGAGAGATTGAGTAATTGAGTAATTGAGTAAATTGAAAACTACATCGTTCCCTTAATTACTTTATTACTCAATTACTTCACGATCAACCGAGTTTAAATTGAGTAATTGAGTAAATTGAAAACTACATCGTTCCCTCTATTACTTTATTACTCTATTTAAAAATAAAAAAACACTTGCCTCCATCTTAAAATAAGAAAAAACAAATGTCGAATTATTTCCAATGAAACTATTTCAATTCTCCCGGCTCATAACCGAATCCTTTGAAAACGCTCGGATCGAGAATATTCATATCGGGGGAAATTTCAATTCGATTGACGCCGGAAAGAGATTGAAACAAATTTATTGTCTCGGTTTTTCTCTCGCCCGGAGCCAATCCGTTCAAATTGGTCTGAGCGATTCCCGCCAAATTATTTTGCCGATACATTAAAATAACAAATCGCGGCTCCCAAAAGTTATATGTACTTTCATTGAGAACATCAAAACTGACGCGCGATACATCAGCCTGCTCGCTCAGTCCGCTGGTCGATGCGGGCAAAATACGTTCATTTTGAAAATCAAACAGCAATATTTTTTCCGCCAAACTTTGGTAATCGGCGACTTTCTTCCATTTGATATTTTCCAAAATCAAATCATCCGAGCCCAGCCGTGAGGCTGTCTCCAAACCGAGATAGAGAACATACTTCTGCTGTCCCGGCAAAATAAAATCCGTTTTTAGCGGCGTTTTTTCTTCGCCGTAAATAAAATAATAATCAAATGATTCCACCATCCACTGCGCATTCGGATTTGAAACTTCCGACACAATATCATATATTCCTTCTCCGCTATTCAAAACTTTTGTCGATAATATCGCGAGGTCGGACGGCCGATTCAATTCCGAGAGCAAGGTGTAATCCAATTTGCTTTGGCTGATTTCCGTTTCCAGCGCCAAATTCCGGCCTCTGTCCAAAACATAATATTTCAAAATTCCGGCAATACCGAAAAGCAACAAACCTCCGGCAACAATCGCCATTGACAACAAAATGATTTTTCTGATGAGAACGCGATGCGTCACATACCAGTAACTCATCTTAAGATCATCCTCGCTAAAATTGTTATAAATGACATTTTGCATACCAATACCAAACTTCAGCTCAATAAAAGCTTTTTATTTTTATTTTCAAATTTATTATAACACAAATATTCGATTCGCCCAAAATATTTTTCCTCTCCTCTTCACAACCGGGAAAATTTGTGCTAAAATTTAGTTGAACTTTTTTCGATAATCATTTTCTCAATATGCCAACAAAAAATGCGACAACAAAAGATAAAAAAGTCACCGGATACGGAGCGGAACAAATTACCGTTCTCGAAGGACTGGCTCCGGTGCGAAAAAGACCGGGAATGTACATCGGCAATACCGCGGGCGAAGGCCTTCACCACATGCTCTGGGAAGTAATTGACAATTCCATTGACGAAGCCATGGCAGGTCATTGTTCTGAAATAATCATCAAAATTCTTCCTGACAATATCATTTCCGTTTCTGACAACGGCCGCGGAATTCCGGTGGATATCCACAAAACCACAAAAGTTTCCGCGTTGGAAACCGTAATGACAAAACTGCATGCCGGCGGAAAATTCGGCGAAGGCGGCTACAAAGTTTCCGGCGGTCTTCACGGCGTCGGCGTTTCTGTCGTCAATGCATTGTCAGAATGGACGAAAGTGCAAGTCAAACGCGACGGAACCGTTTACGAACAAGAATACAAAGAAGGAACGCCGGTAAAAAAAATAAAACCGATCGGTTCGGTAAAAAGAATTTTAAAAGCCGACCCGCTGAAACCGGAAGATAAATTCACCACCGGAACAACAGTCACATTCAAGCCTGATCGAAAAATTTTTTCCGTTTTGGAATACAGCTGGGAAAAAATCATTACCCGTTTGAGACAGCAGGCTTATCTGACAAAAGGAATCAAACTCATTGCTTTTGATTTGCGCTCTGCGGAAAAACCGAAACAATACGCGTTTTATTTTGAAGGCGGCATCGCTTCTTATGTCAAATATTTAAACCGCGCGGACAAACAAAAACATGACAACATTTTTTATGTTGAAAAAAATGTCGACAATATCAATGTTGAAATCGGTTTAAAATACACGGAGGAATACACTGAAACATTGCTCGCTTTTACCAACAACATTCTCAATCCCGAAGGCGGAACTCATGTCGCGGGATTCAGAACCGGACTGACAAGGACATTGAACAACTACGCGAGAAAAAATAATTTGCTCAAAGAAAAAGACGAAAATCTGACCGGCGATGATGTGAGAGAAGGTCTGACCGCGGTAATCAGTCTGAAAATTCCGGAACCGCAATTCGAAGGACAAACCAAAGCAAAGCTGGGAAATGCGGAAGTAAAACCGGTAGTTGACAGTGTTCTGTCCGAATACCTGGGAATTTTTCTCGAGGAACATCCGAAAGACGCTGAGGCGATTATCGGCAAAGCGCTGATCGCGGCGCAAGCGCGCCGAGCATCTCGCGCAGCCAGAGAAACAGTTCTCAGAAAAGGCGCTCTCGACAGCCTGAGTCTGCCGGGAAAATTGGCTGACTGCTCTTCCCGCGATCCGAAAGAATGCGAACTGTATATTGTGGAGGGAGATTCAGCCGGTGGCAGTGCGAAACAAGGAAGAAGCCGTGAATTCCAAGCGATTCTGCCTTTGCGCGGAAAAATTCTCAATGTTGAAAAATCCAGAATCGACAAAATGCTGGCAAACAATGAAGTGAAGTCTCTAATCATCGCGCTCGGCACAAACATCGGAGAACAATTTGAAGCGGAAAAATTGCGTTATGACAAAATAATCATCATGACCGATGCTGATGTTGACGGCGCGCATATCCGCACATTGCTCCTAACATTATTCTATCGTTACTTCGAAAAACTGATAGAAACGGGACACTTGTATGTGGCTCAACCTCCGCTATTCCGCGTGCAAAAAGGAAAAACTATCAAATATATTTACAATGAAGACGCATTGCCGGAAGCGCTGAAAGAATTTCAAAAAATTCCCGATAAAAAAGAAGAAAAATCAATAGGAGAAGAAAAAGAAGAACTGCCGACAGATGAACTTGATTCCGCTATTGTCGAAGAAGAAAATGTAAAAATGAAAGGCATTTCAATTCAACGATACAAAGGTTTGGGTGAAATGAATCCCGATCAACTGTGGGAAACAACCATGAATCCGGCAAATCGAATGCTGAAAAAAGTGGTGATCGAAGACGCTGAAGCGGCAGACAATATATTTGATGTTCTCATGGGATCAGAGGTTCTTCCCAGAAAAAGATTTATTCAATCTCGGGCAAAAAGCGTAAAAAATCTTGATATTTAAAAAAGAAGAGAGCTTCTCGCACAGCGAGGGCTCTTTTTTTGCTATTATGCCGCTAAAATTGTCAAATATTCAATTTTTTTCCGCCGCTTGCCATTTTTTTTAATTTATTCTATAATACGCTTGTTCGGGCCTCAAAGGCCTTTTTAAGATAAGAAAAATTTAAAAAGCCAGGTTTAATCTTAATTTAGCATCTTGCTTATTACTTAACCTCGCTTGTCTCTCATTTAATATATGAATGTACAAGAAAATCGTTTGGTCTCCTATGTACTCGCCTCAAAGGCGGAATTAAAAAAAGTCAATTGGCCGACAAAAAAAGAAACAACCAAACACACGTTAATTGTTATCGGCATCAGCCTGTTTGTCGCGCTGTTCCTCGGAGTGCTTGATTACGCATTTACAAAAATCTTAGCTTTATTTTTATAGGTGGGGGGTAAGGGACGAATGATGAGAGATTAAGAGACTGAGAGACTGGGGAGCGACGTAATTTTATTTCCCTTAATTACTTAATTACAACTCGTTTTATCGTGAAGTAATTAAGGAATAAAGGAACTAAGGGAACGACGCGATCTTAAAATTTCTTTAATCCCTCAATTACTTTATTACTCAATCTCTAAATCTCTTAGTCTCTAAATCTCTTTATAAAATCATAAGGGAAAAAAGTTTTACAAATTTATGTTAAGCTTTCAATCCCCTCTTTATTCATATGCCAAAACAATCAGATTCTCAGGGCAGACGCTGGTATGTCATTCATACTTATTCCGGGTATGAAGAAAATGTCGCGGAAAACCTGAAACAAAGAATCGAATCCATGGACATGGAAGAAAAAATCTTCAATATCATGATTCCAACGGAAAAGAAAATAAAAATTAAAAACGGAAAAAGAAAAGTCATCACCGAAAAAATTTTTCCCGGCTATGTGTTCGTGGAAATGATCGTGTCCGATGATTCATGGTATGTCGTGAGAAATACTCCGAGTGTTACGGGATTTATCGGCACAGGAACAATTCCCACTCCGGTCTCTCCGAAAGAAATCGCAGAATTGCAAAAGAGAATGGGAATTGACGAACCCAAATACACCATTGACGTGGCAGTTGACGCGCCGGTAAAAATCGTGGACGGACCGTTCAAAAACTTTGAAGGAAAAATCGCCTCCGTTGATGATGAAAGAGGAAAAGTCAAAGTTCTTGTTTCCATGTTCGGCCGAGAAACTCCGATTGAACTGGACTATTTGCAAGTTCAAAAGATTTAAATAAGCAAGACTAGCGAGACGAGCTAGACGAGTTTAGCACTTAACTTAATCCTAGTCTCGCTTTAAAAAATAATTGTTGCTCGGATTTTTGATCATTTATCCTGTTCCATGCTATGTGTTCCATGCTATGTGTTCCATGTTATGTGACCAAGATACCCTTGCGCTAAAAATTTATGGCAAAAAAAGAATTAACGAAAATCAAATTGCAAATTCCGGCGGGAAGAGCTACACCGGCGCCTCCGATCGGTCCGGCGCTCGGCCAGCATGGAGTGGCGATTCAGGATTTTTGCACTCAGTTCAATGATGCGAGCAAAGATCGAATGGGCGACATTGTTCCTGTCATTATCACGGTTTACGCTGACAGAACTTTCAGCTTTATAATGAAAACGCCTCCGGCAGCGGAATTGGTAAAAAAAGCGGCCGGAATAAAATCCGGAGCGAAAAATCCATTGCTTGACAAAGCGGGAAAAATCACAAAAGCCCAATTGGAAGAAATCGCAAAATTAAAAATGACTGATTTGAACACCACTGACCTGGAAGCTGCCAAAAGAACAATCGCCGGAACAGCCAAACAAATGGGCGTTTCGATCGAAGGATAATTCATTTATTAAATAATTTGTGGGAGTCTGCCTCAGGCGGACGAATTACCACGCGCCAATTATTGAAATTGCGATCTAACGAAAAGTTATACGCATTTTTCCAATCATTGGCTGATTAATATGCCGAAACATTCAACACGGTTCTCTGACCTGAAACAATCAGTTGATAAAACAACTGTTTTTCCGGCCAATGAAGCCATTGAAACAATCAAAAATTTAAAATCAGCGAAATTCGATGAAACAGTGGAAGTTCATTTTCGCCTGGGAATCAATCCGAAAAAAGGAGATCAGCAAGTTCGAGGCACTGTTGTCCTGCCGATCAGTTTCGGAGAAACGAAAAAAATAGCGGCTTTCGTTCCGGAAAATAAAGAAAAAGAAGCCAAGGAAGCCGGCGCTGACATTGTCTATACCGAATCAACCATCGGCGCTCTGCAAAAATCCGGAAAAATTGATTTTGACATTGCGATCGCAGTGCCGGAAATCATGAAACTGCTCGCTCCATTGGCCCGATTTCTCGGACCGAAAGGATTGATGCCTTCTCCGAAAAATGAAACCATTACAACAAATTTGAAAAAGACGATCGAAGAATTGAAAAAAGGAAAAGTCGCATTTAAAAATGATGACACTGCCAATGTTCACCTCTCGATCGGCAAAAAAAGCATGGCAACCGAACAATTAATGAAAAACTATGAATCAGTGTTCGATGCTCTGACCAAAGCAAAACCCGAAGGATCAAAAGGCGTTTACATAAAAAACATTACAATCTGCTCGACAATGAGCCCCGGCATAAAAGTAGCCGTAAAATAAATTCAATTTGAAAAATGTTCCGCTTATGCGGGACATTTTTTTTCTGTGAACAACCGCTTTGCGCCGCCGGGATTTATTTGTTAAAATGGTTTCGATAAAGAGAAAGACCGGTAAGGTGACGAGAAAGAGATTGCGAGATTGAGAGATTTAGAGATTAAGTGAACGGGGAACTACATAATTTTCAATTACCCCAATTACTTTATTACTCAATCTTAAATCGGTTGATCGTGAAGTAATTAAGTAATAAAGTAATAAAGGGAACGACGCAGTTTTATTTCCCTTAATTACTCAATCGCTTAATCTCCTAATCTCTCAATCTCTTTTAACTCCAAATCTAACTTCCAACAAAAATGACTCAATTCGACGAACTCTACAAAGCCGGCGTTCTGAAAATAATGAACGAGGGCTATGATGAATACAATGAACGAACCGGACATACTTGCAAGGTTATTCCGGGAATGACTTTTGAATTGGATCTGGGATTTCCCCTGCTCACCCTGCGAAAAATTCCGCTGAAAATATTTGCGGCCGAACAAATCTGGTATATCATGGGCAGTGAAAAACCGGAAGATTTCGTCAATAAATTCACCGGAATTTGGAAAGATTTCACTGAGGAAGACGGCACGGTTCCGGCTGCTTACGGCCACCGCTGGCGGCAAGCTTTCGGCAGAGATCAACTGGGAATGCTGGTAAAACATTTAAAAGATCAACCCGGCTCGCGCCACGGTGTTGTTATCACTTGGGATCCGCGAGAAGACGGACTGGGCGGAGAAAAATCGAAAAAGAATGTTCCCTGCCCTTACACTTGGACAGCTAATATAATCGGCAACAAATTGCATATTCACAGCATTGTCCGTTCGAATGACATGATGCTCGGCTGTCCGCACGATGTCGCCGGATTTGCGCTCCTGCTCGCCATTCTGGCTGCTAAAATCGGAGTAAAGCCGGGAAAATTAACGCACAGCATTTCCAATGCGCACATTTACGATACTCATTATCAGCAAGCATGGGAATTGGTGGAACGGGAAAACAATCATCCGCCGATATATTTCGAAGCTCAGGGAAATTATTATGATCGCGCGGAAAAAGGCGATGAATCGCTGGTAATGGAAATAGTGAATTTATTGGAAAGACAATATAATCCGCTCGGTTCGATTGGCGGAATGCGAATAGTTCTTTAGAAGCTAGACTAGCGAGACTAGCAAGACAAGAAGTAAGATAAGCAATAAGCTCTCACTAAACTCGTCTCGCTTATAAAAAAAATATGAAAACTCGTCTAATAATGGTCATGTCTCTCGACGGCGTGATCGCCAAAAATTCAACGCACAATCCAATGGAATGGTCTTCGGCTGAAGATAAAAAACTTTATAGAGAAACCACAAAAGAAATCAGCGTTGTCATAATGGGACAAAAAACCTACGATGCTATCGGAATGCCGTTGCCCGGAAGACTGAATATTGTTCTAACCAGAGAAACAAGGGAAGATCAGCCGAATCTGCTGGAACACAAAAGCGGCGATGTGAAAGAAATTTTGAATGAATTGGAAAAACGCGGATACGCGCAAGCCGCGATCTGCGGAGGAACTTTTGTCAATTCACTGTTTCTCAAAGAAAATCTGATCGATGAAATACAAATAACAATCGAACCGAAAATTTTCGGTTCCGGACTGCGATTGTTCGATCAGATTGATGTTAATATTGATCTTGAACTCATTGAACTGAAAAATTTGAACGACAATACGATCAATGTTCTTTATAAAATAAAAAAAGCGGGAACTGATTTCAGTCCCCGACAATGAGTTCTATCCTACGCTGATTCCAAATAATCGTCTTCATCCGCAGGATAAGTTGATTTGATTTCAGCTGCCGGAAAAAATTCTTCCAGCCGACTCACAACCCAGTCTTCCGGCTCTCGCACAACCAGAGCCTTGTATCCTTTCCACGGAAGACTCGGCTGCCAGTTCATCTTGAGAGCTATTTTCTCCATCAAGCAACTGTTGGTGAAAAATGCGTATGCCTGCCAATCATCCTCCGTTGGATCCTGCTTTGTCGGGAAATAATGGATGTAGATATCCACTTCCCGCTGAGCCAGGACGCGTTTCACCTCGATGAAGGGAGTTTCATCTGAATCAGAAATGAAAACTTTCATTTTCAACCTCCGCTACTTAAAGTCGGCAATAAACTGCCCTGAAAAAGGCGCTGAATTCGCCGATCCTTGTAAAAATCATAATAAACCGAAATAACAATTTTGTCAACATTTATGTCAGTACTAAGCAAAAAAGAAATTTTGGAAAGAATAAAAAACAAACAAATCGTTTTCACGCCAGACCTCGACGAATATCAACTTCAGCCGGCTTCCATTGACCTGCGCATCGGCTGGAGTTTTTACATTCCGCATACTTGGCATTATAATGAAAAAGGCCGAGTGGCGATCAATGCCGATTATCTTGATTATCAAAACACGGAAGAATATTTCAAATTGATAAAATTAAAACCCGGACAATTTTTTGAAATTTTGCCGGAAGAATTCATTTTGATTTCCACTCTGGAAAAAATAACTTTGAATTGCGGAGATCTCACCGGAAATTTGTATCCGCGCAGTTCCGCTCTCCGGCGCGGATTGCAAGTCGCCACCGGACTGGTCGATTGCCGATACAACGGACAGCTCACGATTCCGCTGGTGAATTACAGCCGCCACATAATCAAACTTTTTCCCGGAGAAAGAATCTGCCAACTGCAACTAATGAAAATGGAAACCGAATTGAGCGAAGAAGAAGCAAAACAACACGGCGCGCAATCAGCCAAATATGTCGGCTCAACTCCCTACGGACTCGAAGCGAAAGCCGATTCCACCGCTGAAATCGATTTCATCAAATCGGGAAAAATATCGGAATTAAAAGAACAACACGGAATAAAAGCCGAATAAATCGGAGGCGCTATGGACATAAATAAAACAATCGATTATCCGTATCTTCCGGAAGGCAAGAAAATTTTATTCGTTCCGCCGGAAAATGTTTGGATGAACGAAGCGAAAAAAATGGCGGATGCAAATTCCGCGTGTTCTTGGTGGCCGACCGGAGCCGTTGTCGTAAAAAATAATGAAATCATCGGACGCGGCGCGAATTCCGGAAATTTCCAGCCGCTATGTCCGCGGGTTGAACACAATTGTCCGACAGGCGAAGGCTATCATTTTTGCAATGCTCTGTGTTCTCAAGACGGACATTCGGAAGTCACCAGCATCATGTACGCGATCAAAAATGGAAATGATCCGACCGGCGCTGATTTGTATTTATTCGGACACTGGTGGTGTTGTAAAAATTGCTGGGACGCAATCATTAAAAATGGAATTGCCAATGTTTATCTGCTCGAAAACGCGCATTTATTTTTTGTCAGAGAAAAAAGACTGGCTCTCATGGATGAAGTAAAAAATAAAATACAACAAGGCAAATCCGTTTCTCGAGAAGAAATCATTTGGATTATCGAATAATCCGAGGCAAACGCGCAATCGCGTTTGCCGATTCATAAATAATTGAAATTCAATATGAACAAAATAATCGCTTTGGTCGGCATGACCGGCGCGGGAAAAAGTCTGGTTGCCGATTATCTGGTCAATAATGGCTGGGGCTTTTCCAGATTCGGCCAAATTGTTCTCGACATTGTAAAAGAACGCGGACTCGAACCGAAAGAAGAAGCGGAAAAACCGATTCGCGAAGAATTGCGGCGCGAACATGGAATGGCGGCAATGGCGCTTTTAAATATTCCGAAATTCGACAAAATATTGGAAGAAAATAATTTGGTGGCCGACGGATTGTACAGCTGGTCCGAATACAAAGTTTTAAAAGATTATTATCAAGACAGACTTTCGATCATCGCGGTTTACGCTCCTCCGCGAATGCGCTATGAACGGCTGGAAAAACGGCAACTCATGGCGGAAGACAAAGATCTGCGCCATCGCCCGGCGACAAAAGAACAAGCCAAATCGCGCGATTTCGCGGAAATAGAAAACATTGAAAAAGGCGGACCGATCGCCATGGCCGATTACACATTGCTCAACATTTCCAGCAAAGAAAACTTATTCGTCCAAATAGAAAATATTTTGGCGGAAATAAATTCAAACGATTAAAAATAAAACAAAACCAATGGCGGAAAAAGAAGTTCGAATAAAAATAAACAATGTCAAAGCTTTTAAAAAAAAGATAAAAGCTCTCGGCGCGGAATGCACAATGAAATATTCTTTCATGGATTATGTCTGCGAGCCGAAACAAAAAAATTGGAATCCGCATTTCATCAATCTGAAAATAAGACATCAATTGACCGGAGACAAGAGCGGAATAATTGAATTGTCTTTTCATCAGGTGCGCTGGAACAAAAAAGTGAAAGTGACAAAACTGGGATTCAAATCCAAATTGGAAATTCCGAAATCAAACATCAACTCTTTCATTGATTTGATGGGCTGGAAAAAACTGGTCGCATATTCGAGAACCGGCGAACATTACAAATTGAAAAACCATCAATTCACGCTGGAAAAAATAAATCATCTCGGATATTTGGTTGAAGTGGAAAATTCAACAGTCGCGGAATTGAACGAAACAATCAAACTATTGGGAGAAGAAAAAAATATTGTAAAAAAAACAATTCCGGAAATGGTGCTGGAAGAATTGAACAAATAAACAATCTCTGAAATAAAATTAAAGAATATGAACACTCAGGGCAGATTCATTGTTTTCGAAGGAGGCGAAGGCACTGGAAAAACGACTCAACTCAAACTCTTGGAACAAAAGCTGAGGGAAAAAGGATTTTTGGTTTTCGTCACGCGCGAACCGGGCGGCAATGGAAGTGAAATCGCGGAAAAAATCAGAACAATAATAAAAGATCCGGATCACAAAAACATGGCGCCCGAAACCGAACTTTTTCTTTTTTTGGCTGCGCGCGCCCAGCATGTGCAAAAACATATTCGCCCCCATCTCGAGCTGAGCTACATTGTAATTTGCGACCGATTTTTCGGTTCCACTCTCGCCTATCAGCATTTCGGCCGAGGACTTTTCAATTTGGAAGAAGTGAAAAGAATAAATGATTTTGCCACCGGCGGACTCCAGCCTGATCTCACAATTTTGCTCGACATTGATCCGGAAATCGGTCTGGCGCGAAAAAAAGATCAGCAAGTGCAATGCAGGCTGGACAATGAAAAACTTGAATTCCACGAAAAAGTGCGGAAAGGATATCTGAATTTATCGGAAACAAACAAAGACTGGCAAATTATTTCAGCGGAAAACGAAATTGATTCCATTCACGAAAACATTTGGTCTCATGTGTCCCGGCTTTTGGAAATTGTATAAAAAATAAATAACAAAATAAAATATGCAAGAGGATGCAATGCAAAAATCCGGCTTGATTCAAGACGGCTGGATTGAAGTAATCTGCGGATGTATGTTTTCGGGCAAGAGCGAAGAAGGCGGGAAACGAGTCACCAAGGAAAAACTTTCAAAAAGCAGAATTCCCATCATTTTTGTTCCGCGAAAATCACAACGAAAACTTACTTTAACATTCAAACAAGAACAAGTTGACGCCACCGGAAAAATGGTCAGCCGCAACGGCAAAAGTTTTGACGGCATTGAATTTTCAACATCCAATCCCGATGAAATAATTGATTTCATCAGAGAAATGACTGATCCGCCGACAACTGTCGTGATCGAAGAAGCTCATTTCTGTTCGGATGAATTGGTCGAAGTCTGCAAAAAACTGGCGGAAGAATTTCGCTTGCGCGTAATCGTCATCGGACTGGATCAGAAATTCAACGGCGAAGGATTCGGTCCCATTCCCCGGCTGATGGTCGAAGCGGAAATGGTGACAAAAGAACTCGCCGTCTGCACCGAATGCGGCAGTCAGAACGCCAGCAAAAGCTGGCTCGATTCCAGAGAACGAAAGTCGCTGGAAAACGGATCAATTCTCGTCGGCGACACGCAATACGTCGCGCTCTGCCGGCATTGCTACCGAGAATTTGAAAAAAATTTCGGCAAGCAATAAATTGAAATGATTTTTCCTTCAGACAACTAAACCATTACTCAATTATGAATAATCAAACGATTGTCAACGAAAAACAATGCAGATTGATTGCCGAAAAATTAATGCCGCTGGAACTCAGGCAAAATCATTTTCAACGTCTGTTTCTCAATTTTCCCGCTGACACTGAAACAAAACTCCGCGCCTGGCTCTTCGCGACCGCGATCTGCCATCAGACGCATATATTGATCAACAAAAAGAAAAATCTCGTCGGCTGGGATTTTCTGGAATATGTTTACTCTGATTTGGGAAAAGAAAATTCGCCATTGCTTGATCCTCATTATTTGGCGCGATTGACAGCGCCGGAATTGGCGGAAAAACTCAAACCGCTTTTCGCGGATGACGGCAATCATGAGAATTGCACGCTCGACCGGCTGGAAGAACGCGCGCGTTTTATCATTGAAATTTCAAAACAGCTAAATGAAAAATATGAGGGCAAAGTCGAAAACATTCTGCAGAAAAGCAATGGATTTTTGTTCAACAATGGCAACGGACTTTATGAATTGCTGGAACAATTACCGCCGTTCGCCGATCCCCTGCGAAAAAAAAGCACCATCTTTATAAAATGGATCGTTGACGGGAAATTGATGCAAATCAAAGATCCGCAAAATTTTGTTCCGATTATGGATTATCACATGCAAAGAGTTCTTCTCCGCACCGGCTGTGTTGAAGTGCTCGATGCTGAATTGAGAGAATCGCTCCGCAAAAAAAAACCGCTCGCTTCCGATGAACCGATCAGAAACGCGGCAGTCGAAGCCATTCGAAAAATTTCACAATTTTCAAACAAAGACATATCGGAAATTCATGATTTCTTCTACCCCCTTGGTCGAAGCTGCTGCAAAGAAAAAACGCTTTGCATTGACAAAACTTGCGACAAAAATCCCTGCACTTTTTTTCTCTTTGTAAACATACCGGAACACGAAAAATGTATTTTCGAAGGAGTCTGCAAAGGAAACGCCGATGAAACTTACCGAAACTTTTGGCAGCCGATCGTTGGAACTCATTATTATTAATTTTTTGTAAACAAAATAAGCGGAATAATTTATGGGCAAAATAACCGTCACAATGGATCCTGAACAAAGGCAAAAATATATTGACATGCTTTTGGAATTGGATGGCTTGTCGCACGTACAAGAAAATCCAAACTCAGCTTACTGCCCCATTTCCCTCACCTCAACTCCGGATGAACTGAAAAAAACACTCAAATCGCATCAAGAACTATTGATGGAAAATGTTTTGCAATCTGCCGGAATAACAGCGTATGATCCCGGCTCAGCGCCGTTTTCGCCTGACACGAATCTGACGTCCCTGCCGAATGAAGTTTATCTGCTTGATTCGGGAAAAATCGTTGGCTCGAGATTCTTTGTCGGACACAATCTGCTGGCTTCCACCGGACAGGGCATTGAAGCGGAAAAAGCGAAAATTTACAATCGCATTTCCGTAATTTTAATGAACAAAAACATCAGAGTTTCCAGAATGCAGCCGCATCGCGCGATTTATTTGCAATACTCGAATTTTGAAAACGAAGTTCATCTATTCGCGCCGATATTTAAAATGCTGCTGGAATATGAACCGGGCATGGGATTCAACGGACATGTTCCCGTATTGCTCGGATTTGAAAAAAAAGGAAATAAAATAATTGATTTGGAAGAAAGTGTTTATCGGGAATTTCCCGCATTGCAGTATAAATACGATGGAACCGTTCCCATTCTCAGGCTGAGATCTGAAAATCCCGAATTATTTTATTCAAATAAATAAAATCAAAATGAAAATTCATATTGCGCATTCGCGAGAATTTGATTTCAAAAAAAATCTGTACGAACCGATCAGCCGGAGTTGTTTGAATAAAAAACATAATTCTATTTTTCCGAACGAAACAGAAACCGAAACATTCAGTTCAATCAATTTATTTCAAACCAAAATTAATTTAATTATCGCGGAAATTTCTTTTCCGTCCACCGGCAAGGGAATCGAATTGGGAATGGCGCATCAATTGAATATTCCGATAATCGGCATCTACAAAAAAGGAACAAAACCATCCGGCTCCGTAAAAAACGTCAATGACAAATTCATTGAATACGAAAATTCCGCGGAATTGATTTCCGAAATTGCAAAAACACCGGAAAAGATAATTTGAAAATAAAATTCCGGCACGCCGGATCAGCTTGTTAAAACGCACAATTTTTGATACGATTTTATCTGATGAATAAGCGTTAAAGCGAGTTAAGCAAGAAAGCGAGTTAAGCTTATCTCGCTTATTTATAATCAGGCGCAAGATTTTGCGCCGCTACATTTCGTCTCGGCGAATGCAATCCGCCATTACATTTTATTGCTTAACTCGCATAACTTGCTTATCTCGCTTACTAGCTTTAAAAACTATGAAACTGCAAACAATAATCGGCCTGGAATTTCACATTCAGCTGAAAACAAAATCGAAAATGTTTTGTTCTTGCGCCAATGAACCGGAAGAAAAAAAACCGAATGTAAATATTTGTCCGATCTGCATGGCGCATCCCGGCACTCTGCCGATGGTAAATCGGGAAGCTGTTGAAATGGGAATAAAAGCGGCGCTGGCGATCAATTGCGAAGTCAAAGAATTTACAAAATTCGATCGCAAAAATTATTTTTATCCTGATCTGCCGAAAGGTTATCAGATTTCTCAATTCGACAAACCGCTGGCTGAAGACGGCTGGCTGGCGATCAATAATACTTCCGCCGACGGACTGGCCGGGCGGCTGGATGATGAAAAACAATTGAACCGCATCGGAATAATTCGTCTGCACATGGAAGAAGATTCGGCAAAATCAACGCACTCAAAAAAAGATTCGATAATTGATTTCAATCGAGGCGGACTGCCGTTGATTGAAATAGTCACCGCGCCTCATTTCAATTCCGGAGCCGAAGCGAAAACATTCGCGCAGGAATTGCGTCTCATAATGCGTTATCTTGATATTTCCAACGCGGAAATGGAAAAAGGACAAATGCGCGTTGACGCGAATATTTCTCTCCGACCCGAAGGCGATCACAATTTTTATCCGAAAACGGAAATAAAAAATATAAATTCTTTTCGCGCTCTGGAACGGGCGCTGGAATTTGAAATCAAACGGCAAACCATTCTCTGGGAAAAAGGCGACGCGCCGAAAGAACAATCCACTCGCGGTTGGGATGAAAAAAAACAGGAGACAGTGGCGCAAAGAATAAAAGAAGAAGCGCATGATTATCGATATTTTCCCGAGCCTGATCTTCCGCCGCTCACTTTCACAGCGGAAAAAATCCAAGGAATAAAATCTTTACTTCCAGAATTACCGCAGGCCAAACGCCGCCGATTCATGGAAATGTATGAATTTCCCGGCGAAGCCGCAAAAATTTTGTGTGAAACAAAAGAATTGGCGAATTACGCGGAAAAAATAATTTCAGAAATGAAAGATTGGCTGAAAGCTCTGGAAAATGTTGAAGGTTCGGAAGAAGAAATCTGGGAAAACAATAAAAAGAAATTGCTCAAACTCGTTTCCGGCTGGCTGGTAAACAAATTTCTGCCGAGTTTGCAATCCAATGATATTGAATTGAAAAATAATAAAGTGACGCCGGAAAATTTCGCTGAATTTCTCACGCTGATTCATCAAAACAAAATAAACAGTTCAACCGCGCAGATCATTCTGGAAAAAATGGTAAAAACCGGCGCTGATCCTTCACACATAATCGAAGAAGAAGATTTAACTCAGATGACTGATTCAAAAGATTTGACAGCGGTCATAGAAAAAATAATCGCGTCCAATCCGGAACAAGCCGAAGAATTCAAAAACGGAAAAGAACCGATCATTCAATATTTTGTCGGACTGGCAATGAAAGAAACGCGCGGAAAAGCTGAGCCGAAAACATTGGAACAAATATTCAGAGACAAACTGAAATAATAAACAAAAGAGTCGACGAAATGTCGACTCTTTTGTTATCCGCGCAAAGATTCATTGACCTTTGCGCGGGAAATTTTCTATTTCTTTTCCATCAACGCTTTCACCCAGTCCGGCGGATTTCCGTCGTAGACCTGTCTGAGAGCATCGCCCACCGTCATATCGCCGAGCTCGGCGCGGATTTCTTCCGGCGTCAGCTCGGCAGAGGACAAATCGAGCGAATTTCCCTTTTCCGCGAGATAGTCCGCCAGGTTCTGACCTTCTTCGGTCGAGAGCAAGGCTCGCGCCTCGTCTCTCGACAAAACCAAAACGCCGTCCGGCGACAGTCGCTCTCGCAAAAATGATTTGAAAATGTCAGCCGCTTCATTGCGCGCCAACTCTTCCTCCTCGGACATTTCTTCATCTTCCTCATCCGAAATAATTTCCGTGAACCACCAGTGATCCGGCGAAGCTGGATCAGGCAGATCTGCCGCAAGGCCGGAGCGCTTCGGTCCGAGAACCGCACAACGCTGCAGAAGTTCTCGCAGTTCAGCATCGCAGGTGAATTTCATTGAAATCTTTTCGCCGAACATCTCCCCCATCGCCAACCGAAATCTCTGCAGACGTTCACGAGCAATCAGCGCCTGCAGGATCTTCTCCTGAAGACGCTCCGCTTGTCGCGGATTCCCGCTCAAAAGCGGAACATCATAGAAATCAGGCGGCGCATCTTTGGCCGATGCCAGAATCATCAAAATATTTTCCTCTTCAACCCGACAGGATTCCAAGAGGAGACAGGCAATTATCTGACGATCAGACTCTGTCAACTTCGCCATCATTGGCACCGCTTCATCCGGCTGCCACTCAGCCGCATAGCCGAGCGCCAACAAAGCGTCTGACAGGTTGCATGCAAAAATCGCTTTCTCATAAATATCATCAGCACCATTCCAAGAATGAAAAAGATCACAGATCGTCTGTCTCGGACTTTCCATGGGAACCTCCTGTACGCCTGAGAACATATTACAATATCACTAAAAATTATTTTTGTCAATCCATTATCTAAAATTACTTAAAAATTACATTTTTAATAAACTGTAAATTCTAACCTTGCCAATATTATAAAATTGCGTTAAACTTTCGCTGAGTGTGAATTTCCCACAACAGCGGGCAAGGAGGTAAACAATGGAAGTCGAACTGTTTCTCGATCAAATTACCAGAGGAATTGAAAGCTACCATGGCGCGAGTCTGCGCCAACTTGATCTTTCAATGCACAAAGCATTCGATGGCGGTGACGCAGTGCCGGACGA
Source organism: Patescibacteria group bacterium (assembly GCA_018818405.1). Taxonomy (GTDB): domain Bacteria; phylum Patescibacteriota; class Patescibacteriia; order UBA11705; family JABHMO01; genus JAHIRY01. The sequence goes on from JAHIRY010000038.1 coordinate 36,680, forward strand.
ATTGTATGTGGTTGATTTTCCCGGTCTCGGATTGGGACAAGATCTCCTGCTCAACCGCCAACTGTGCGGCCTGCCTAAACTTCTGAGAATTCAAAAAACAGCGCACACCATGATGAGAACATTCGCGCTGTTTCATCCGGAATTTTTCACCGGTTCGAATCTCTCAGTCGCACAATTCGTCATTCACTGGGGCGGTCGGCCGATGGATCTGACAATCGCCAACCCGCCGCTGTTCCCGCAGATGATCGATACCTGTCTGCTCAAAATCAGACGATTTCCACAAGGAGATGATTGGAGAGGAGAACTGCAAGACAAAATCGGCGATTGGTATCAAGACGATCTTTATATCGCGGCTGAAGAATGCTCCGCATCCGGCGCGTCATTCGAGTGCTTCGCTGAACTGGCATTTCAGAATCATGTGCCGAAAACGCTGATCGTCTTCCCTGTCTGCTGCAGTCTGGAAGGAATTCAGCGGCTGCACAAAGTTTGCCTCAAATACAATGTGCGGCTAATCGCTCTGCTCAATTCCGCACTCATCCAAGTAAACCCGATCGGAACAACGCTGCACAAGACCGATCTCGGTCTTCTGCCGAAAACAGTTGTCACTCGCGAATTTTACGATTTGCTTGATAAGCGATACCAAGGAACTCCGATCTGCTGGGTGGGAGACATGGGCGAGAGCATTCACAAAATGCCAAAGCATATTCGAGACATGCTCGCCGATATGCGCAAACTGCAATTTGATCCAAAAAAAGAAAACTGGAAACTCTGGCCAACCTTCATCAGGGAAGCGCAATTCCAAACAGAACTCCTGCAAAAAGATCCGGAAACATATCGATACTTTCAGGAAATTTTCTAAAAAAAAACGGCGAACCGGAAACCGGTTCGCCGCATTTTTTTACTTCAAAAATTCCAAAGCTATTTCCTCCGCTTGTTCTTCATTTTTCACCCAATGAATCCGCTCGTCGCGCCGAAACCAAGTCATCTGGCGCTTCGCGTATCTTCGCGTGTCGCGTTTGATCAGTTCAATCGCTTGTTCCAAAGAATATTTTCCGTTCAAATAATCGCAAACTTGCCAATAACCGATTCCGGTCATGCTCGGCAAATCGCAGGAATATCCGCCAGCCATTAATTTTTTCACTTCTTCGATCAAACCCGATTCAATCATCCGGTCAACGCGCTGATTTATTTTCTCATAAAGTTTTTCCCGCGGCGCGCCAACGCCGATTTGCAAAAATTCAAATTCAGAATCAATTTCTTTTTTCATTCGTTCAAACGGTTTTCCCGTGGCAAAACAAATCTCAGCCGCGCGCGCAACGCGCCGGGGATTTTTTGCGTCAATTTTATTTTCAATTTTCGGATCGATTTTTTTTATCTCTTCCAAGACGGCCGCAATCCCCTTTTCCTCAATCATTTTCTCAAATTTAATTCTCAATTTCTCATCAAAGCCGCCTCGCAAATCATAATTATCTATCAACGCGGAAACATACAATCCGGTTCCGCCGACAATTATCGGCAATTTCATCTGACCGACTTCGCTTATTTGTTTTCGCGCCGATCCGAGCCAATCATCCAATGTAGAATTTTCATCCGGCGCAACAACATTCACCAAAAATTCTTCTATTCCGTCAAAAAAATATTTTCCGTTTTTCTCGGTCAGCGGATCTTTGTTTGTTCCGATATCCATTTCTCGATAAACCTGCCGCGAATCAGCGGAAATCAAAAAACCGTTGAACTTTTTTGCCAGTTCAAGCGCGACTTTTGATTTTCCAGAGGCTGTCGGCCCGAGTACGACAATGATTTTTATTTTTTTCATAATACTTGACCGAAAACACTTCAATCTGCTCATAACGCTAAATTAGCGCTTTATTATATCAAAGCAGACAACAAAACATGGAACAATCCAATGTCGAATAAGTATATCTCATTTCTAATATTTTTGGAAGCGATTTGAACAAATATTATTATTCATAAAATTTTCGTGCTATAATTAACTCGTAAAAATTAATGAATAAACTTGTAAATTTATGATGGGATTCAACGCAAACATTGAAAAAGAAACATTGGAAAATGAAAATTTCCGCAAAGTTTTGTACACAGCGAAACACAGCCAATTGGTGCTGATGAATTTAAAACCGAATGAAGAAATCGGAATGGAAATCCATGCGGACAACGATCAATTCTTCCGTTTTGAAAAAGGCCAAGGGAAATGCGTAATCAACGGCAATGAATATGAAGTCAGCGACGGAAGCGCTGTCATTATTCCCGCCGGAGCGGAACACAACATAATTAACGCTTCAGATACGGAAGATTTAAAACTCTATACGATTTATTCACCGGCTCATCACAAAGACGGAGTTGTCAGATCCACGAAAGAAGAAGCTGAAGCCGAAGGGAATGAAGAAGAATTTGACGGCGTGACAACGGAATAATTTTTAAACTTTTCTTCACCCCAAAAATTGCTTATAAAATAAAATTTATTAGCTATCACCGTTAACATCTAACAATGCCCCAAAATGAATAAACAAAAAAAGAGGCTCAAAATTGCTGGGAATATTGGGATTGCGATATTGAAGTGCGAAAAAAATGCGCCGCCTACACAACTGATTCGGGACGGGAATGCTGGATGCTCGCCGGATCATTTAATAAAGCGCCAAATTGTCCGAAACTAAAACAGCATTTCAAAGATTGCTGGGAATGTCCATGGTTTTTGAAAATGAACCCGTCATTCAAAGATGAACCAGCTTCGTCGAGGGAAGAACTGTTCAGCAGTCTCTGGCGATCGGGAGAAACGCTGGGATCTTATTGAAAAATAAATCCACATTTCAAAATGTCCGAACCGATTTTTTATAATTTTAAATAATCAATGTCCATCCTTTACATCACATTGCTCACAATAGGCGCGGCCGCGATCGGAACAATAACCGGATTCGGAACTTCGACAATCATGCTTCCGATCCTGCTTTTGTTCTTTCCTTTGCATGAAACGCTTCTGCTCGTCGGAATCATCCACGGATTCGGCAATATCTGGAAAATATATTTTTTCAAAAAAGGCCTGCGCTGGAAATTGATTTTGTTATTCGGAATTCCCGGAATTTTCGCCTCTTACTTGGGCGCGCGAATCGTATTTTCTTTTCCGGAAAAAACACTGTCGCAAATTCTCGGCGGATTTTTGGTCGCTTATGTAATTTTTTTATTTTTCAATCCGAAATTCAAAGCGCCGAAAAACAGTATTACCGCAATGGCCGGAGGAACTCTCTCCGGATTGTTCTCCGGAATTTTCGGAATGGGCGGCGCGGTCAGAAGCGCATTTCTCAGCGCATTTGATCTGCGGAAATCAATCTTCATCGCCACTGCCGGCGCGATCGGCCTGTTCATCGACACCACGAGAATCGCAACTTATCTGACAAACGGCGCGCGATTGGAAACAAATCTGCTGATCGGACTTTTTATTTTCATTCCCGCTTCTTTCCTCGGAGCGTTTGTCGCGAAAAAAATCGTATCGCGAATTCCTCAAAATAAATTTCGCATAATTATCACTGCATTTATATTTATCATCGGAATAAAATTATTGGTATTCCCATAAAAAATAACGGCAACTTATGAAACCATCAATAAAAAAAGGCTTCAGCTTCGGACTCACTTCCGGCATTATTACCACGCTCGGCTTGATTGTGGGATTGAATTACAGCACGCATTCGCAAATCGTCGTAATCAGCGGAATTATCGTCATTGCCATCGCTGACGCGCTTTCCGACGCATCCGGCATTCATCTCTCCGAAGAATCGGAAAATAAACATTCGACAAAAGAAATCTGGGAATCAACCGTCTCAACATTTTTGTCAAAATTTTTTTTCGCCATAACCTTTGTAATTCCCTTTTTGCTTTTTTCCCTTTCAACGGCAATGATTATCAGCGTATTCTGGGGATTATTATTAATTTCCATTTTCAGCTTTTATATCGCAAAACAAACAAAATCAAGATCATACAAAGTAATCGCCGAACATTTACTTATCGCCATAACGGTTGTCATCGTCACAAAGTTTGTCGGCGCGTGGACGGCAACCCTTCGTTAATAAATTATTCTTTCTTATGAATATAAAAAAAATACTGGCGCCAAATTTTTTCTCTCTTCTCGGAATTTTTGCGATTATTGCCGCTTATCTCGCGATTCCTTTTTCAATGGAACTGAAACAAAAACTTTTTCCCGCCATTGCCGTACTGGCGATTTTATTTTTTCTCCTCGGAATAGCATTGCTTGTCATGACGATAAAATCAAAAACAAAAGGCAAACTCAAATTATTTCTTATTTTCACCGGAGCATCGGCAATCGCTTTTCCCGTCAGCGTCATTCTGCACAATGTCATTTACGGATTGTTCATTCATTTCTTCGGAGAAAATTTCTGGGGAAACGGCGGAGACGAACCTGTTTTTTTCATTTTGGCGACAATGGTTTGTCCGATAATTTTTCTCATCGGAGCGATCGGAAGTTCGATTATTTTTTTCAAACAAAATAAAAAATTTTCATAACACCGCCGTCCCGCTTATCAAATTTTAGAAATAGTTGCAAACAGCCAAAATAAAAAACTCGGACAAATAATTTCCGAGTCTTTTTGTTTAAAAAATCAAACGATTAAAATCCAAGTCAACGCTTCTTTTATTTTAACATTAACAATATCTCCCTTTTTGCAATTTGAATTGTAAATTCTCACGCGCTTCATTTCCCTTGAATTCCCTTCGGCAAAATCTTTTTCCGCTTTATCAATCAACACTGAAACTTCTGTTCCCAAATATTTTTGATTCTTTTTCAGCGTGATTTTTTCCATCAGATCTTGCAACTCATGCCAGCGCCGCTTTTTTTCGTCGCGGGAAACATCGTCTTTCAACTTTGCCGCCACCGTTCCTCTTCTCGGCGAATACATGGCGAGAAAAGCGATATCGAATTTTATTTTCTCATAAAATTTCAAAGTGTTTTCAAATTGCTCGCGCGTTTCTCCGGGAAATCCGACAATAATGTCAGTGCCGATGGCAATATTCGGTTTGATTTTTCCTAGTTTCAAAATTATATTCTCATAATCTTCAACCGTGTACTTTCTGTTCATTGCATTCAAAATTTCATTGTCCCCTGATTGCAAAGCCAAATGCAAATAATTCGCCATTTTCGGCAAAGCCATCGCTGCTATCACTTCATCATTCATGTCCTTCGGATGAGCGGCAACAAATAAAATTCTTTCGATGCCGACTGTTTGATTCACTTCCCAGAGAAGCTTGGCAAAAGCATGATTGAAAGGATTTTGCTCGGAAAAACTTTCCGCGTCCTCAGGCGAAAAAGAATTTACATTTTGGCCGAGCAATGTTATTTCCTTGCATCCGTTCTTTGCCGATTCATTTATTTCCGCCAAAATTTCTTTTATCTTTCTGCTGGATTCCCCGCCTCGAACATAAGGCACCGCGCAATAACTGCAATAATTGTCGCAACCTGACATGATCGGAACATTTGATTGAAAATAATTATCATACTTCGGCAAAATATCAAAATAATTTTTACTAATATACAAATTTCTTCCGCTCAAAAACATTTCCAGTTCATTCAAATTTTTAATATTGAATACAAAATCAAAATTTTTTGACAAACGTTTTCTATCCTCCGGAAGCACGCAGCCGGTGAGAATGGTTGTCATCTTTTTTTCGTTTCTTTCATTTTCAAACTTTTTCAAAAATCCCCAAATGCGATTGATCGCGGTCTGGCGAACCGAACAAGCGTTGACAGCAACAATGTCCGCCCGTTCCGCGCTATCAGCCAAACGATAACCCAACCGTTCGAAAACAGCGGCCGCTCGCTCCGAGTCTGACCTGTTCATCTGACAGCCAAAGGTAATAATATGATATGTTTGCATAAAAATTTGACAAAATAAAACATTTATTTCATTGTTTTATCTAATTTTATTTAATTAAATATATCAAATGAAAAAATAAAATTCAAGCGCCAAGCTCTTCAAAAATCATAAAAAAAATGTTATGATAGGGACATTACTTTCACATGACTTAATATGATTATCCATTTCTACAAATTCATCAACAATATTAAATCAAGTCCGGCCAGGAAAAACAAATTGCTTTTGATTTCCACCGGCATTGGCCTCGTACTAAACGGATTGATTTGGGCGTTAATTCTCCTAAAACTCCGACCGGTCGTGAGCCATCTTCCGGCTGACCAGGCATTCATTCCCCTGCATTACAACATTTATTTGGGAGTTGATTCCTATGGCCGCTGGGAAAAACTTTTTCTTTTGCCCGGAGCCGGAATATTATTTTGGTTTGTTAATTCCCTGTTCGCGGCGATTTTATTCAGCAAAAAAGAAATTCTCAGTTATTTTTTATCACTAACCTCAACGATTCTTCAAGTATTTCTATTGATCTCAACTATTTTTATAGTTCTAATTAACATCTAAACAATTTTATAATTATGGAAACTTCCATTGTATTCAAAATCGGAGTACTTAGCATTTTATCTTTTCTCATAGCTTTTTTTTGCACTCCGTTGCTTTCTCATTTTCTCTATAAATTCAAACTGGGAAAACAAATTCGCGACGCAAAAGAAACTCCGATTTTTTCCAATTTGCACAAAGAGAAAGAAGGCACGCCGACAATGGGAGGAATTCTGATCTGGGGAGCGACACTGATTATCGCATTAACATTTTATATTTTGCATTTTTTCTTTCCCGGATCTTTTCTCGGAGATTTGAATTTTCTGACGAGAGGCCAGACGCTTTTGCCGCTCGGAGCGCTCATCATTGCCGCCATTCTCGGACTTGTTGACGATTATCTGGGAGTAAAAAAAATCGGACCCAAAGGAGGCGGACTGGGAATGCTTTACCGGCTCGGACTTTACGCAGTCATCGCTCTTGGCGGCGCTCTCTGGTTTTATTTCAAACTTGGCTGGGATGTTTTCCATGTTCCTTTTGTCGGAAATTTTGAAATCGGATTTTGGTATCTCCCGCTTTTCATATTTATCATTGTGGCCACCGCTTTTTCCGTCAATGAAACAGACGGACTCGACGGATTGGCCGGAGGAACATTGGCCACCGCTTTTGCGGCTGAAGGCGCGATCGCTTTTGCGCAGGGAAAATTCGAGCTGGCCGCTTTTTGCGGAGTGATCATGGGAGCTCTGATCGCTTTTCTCTGGTTCAATATCAATCCCGCCAGATTTTTTATGGGAGACACCGGCGCGATGAGCCTCGGAATCGTGCTCGGTATTATTGCAATGCTCACAAACACCGCATTGCTCTTGCCGATCATCGGATTTATTTTTGTAATAGAATCATTGTCCGTCATTATTCAAATATTATCAAAAAAAATTCGCGGCAAAAAAGTTTTTCTATCCGCTCCCATTCACCATCATCTGCAAGCCATCGGCTGGTCGGAAACAAAAATAGTAATGCGTTTCTGGCTGATTTCCTCCATTACCGCGGTCATCGGCGTTGTAATATTTTTATTGGACAAAGGGTGGTATTAAATAAGCGAGATAAGTTTATCCCGCCCGCGGCGGGGCGAGTTAAGTGTATCATTCAATATTCTATATTCTGTCACCTCAAACCCCTAAAATGAAAAAGCTTGCGCCAATGTTAAACGAACAGTATGAAAAAATTTCCCAGTTTCAAAAACAAAAAAATTCTCATCCTCGGACTCGGTTTGCTCGGACGCGGAATCAAGGATGCTATTTTTTTTGCGGAAAAAGGAGCTGACGTTAGAATTACGGATTTGAAGACAGCTGATCAACTGAAAGAATCATTGGAAAAATTGAAAAAATATAATTTTAAATTCACTCTGGGCGAACACAAGGAGCAAGATATTTTGGAAGCTGATCTTATTATTCGCAACGCCGCTGTTCCCGCATCTTCCGAATTTTTAAAATTTGCAAAAAAGAAAAAAATTCCGGTTGACATGGATGAATCTTTGTTCGCCGAATATTGTCCTTGTCCGATCATCGGCATTACCGGCACCAGAGGCAAGAGCACCACAACCGCGCTGATCGGAAAAATTTTGCAAAACAATCTGGAATTTTTAAAAAGAAAAAATGTTTATGTGGCGGGCAACATAAAAGGAGAAGCCACGCTTCCGCTGATCGACAAAGTGACAAAAGATGATTTGGTTGTTCTCGAACTTTCCAGCTGGCAACTCCAAGGATTCGGCCGAAAAAAAATCAGTCCCCATATTTCGATTGTCACCAATATTTATCCGGATCATCTCAATTCCTACAAAAACATGAGAGAATACGCCAATGACAAAAAATTTATTTTTCTTTTCCAGAAAAAAAAGGACTTCTGCATTTTGAATGAAAAAAATCCTTACACAAAAAAAATGGGACCGGAAGTAAAATCAAAATTGATCTGGTTTTCAAAAAAAGATGTGCCAAAAAATTGGAAATTAACAATGCTCGGAAAACATAATTTAGAAAACGCGTCCTCCGCCATGGCAGTGGGAAAAATTCTCGGACTTTCAAAAAAACAAATGCAATCAAGCATCTCTGAATTTCCCGGTCTGGAACATCGGCTTGAATTTGTAAAAAAATTGAATAATGTGAACTTTATAAACGACACAACCAGCACCACTCCCATTGCCGGCCAAAAAGCGCTCGAAGCCATTCCCGGACCAATCATTCTCATCGCCGGCGGCGCGAGCAAAAATTTGATATTAAAAGATTTCGCGAAAACAATAGTAAAAAAAGCGAAAAGCGTTATTCTTCTCGACGGAAATGCCACGGACGCGCTGGAACGCGATATCAAATATTTTGGCGGCGATCATCTGATCATCGGACGCTTCAACGATTTCAATGAAGCTGTGACGCGAGCGTATGACCATAGCTTGCCCGGCGATACTATTTTATTGTCTCCCGGTTGCGCCAGTTTTGGATTGTTTGTCAATGAATTTGACCGCGGAGAACAATTCAAAAAAATAGTTAACAAACTTCAATAATGCTTAAATTTAAAAAAACATCAGGCTATCACGCGCCAGATTATGTTTTGATTGCCGCCTTCGGATTACTCGTCTTTCTCGGCATTATCATATTGTCTTCCGCCGGAGCTGCCATCGGATATCAAAAATTTTCCGACAGCTATTATCTGGTAAAGCATCAAATATTCTACGGACTTTTGCCGGGAATTGCTTTGTTTTTTCTTTTCTCGAAAATCAATTATCAAATTTGGAAAAAACTGACGCTTCCACTGCTGGTAATTTCCATTCTTCTGCTCATCATTGTTTTTATTCCCGGAATCGGCGCTGAATACGGAACAGCGAAAAGCTGGATAAATCTGGGAAATTTTTCTTTTCAGCCGGCAGAGCTGGTAAAGCTGACTTTTTTGCTTTACTTGGCAACATGGCTGGAAAAAAGAGGAATTTTTGGCGTCAAAGATTTTTATTCCGGATTTTTGCCTTTTTTATTTTTGATCGGCGTGATTTCCATTCTAATGCTCTTGCAACCGGACATGGGAACCTTGACAATCATAATTTTCATGTGCATTTCGGTTTTCTTCGCATCCGGCGCAAAATTCAAACATGTCGCTTCATTGCTCATGGCCGGAGCGCTGGCGATTTATCTGTTGATCGTCAAATCTCCGTATCGCGCGGCGAGGCTAACCACTTTTCTCCATCCGGAGCTCGATCCGCAAGGAATCGGCTATCATATCAACCAAGCTTTTCTGGCAATCGGATCCGGCGGATTTTTCGGCCGAGGATTCGGACATTCCAGACAAAAATTTCTTTATCTTCCGGAAGTCACCGGCGATTCCATTTTCGCGGTAATGGCCGAGGAGCTCGGATTTTTCCTCTGTCTGTTAATCGTCGGACTTTACATTTTAATTTTTCTGCGCGGATTGAATATTGCAAAAAAATCTCCCGATCAATTCGGGAAATTAATTGTAATCGGCGTTCTGAGCTGGATTACCTTTCAATCATTTTTTAACATTTCCTCAATGCTCGGACTCCTGCCCATGACCGGCGTGCCTCTTCCATTCATCAGCTACGGCGGTTCTGCGCTGGCCGTGGGAATGGCCGCTTTCGGCATTGTCACAAATATTTCAAAACAAACGCAAGAGTGAACGAAGCGTTAAAGCGAGAAAGCAAGAAAGCAAGTTAAGCTTGTAAGCTCGCGAGCAAAATACGTTAATTCTTCGTACAATGCTTATCTCGCTAATTACGGCGCCATCTCCCGTAATTTTTTTATTGCCACGGTCAGAGATTTGATAAAAGTATTTACTTCAACTTCAGTATTATCTTTTCCCAACGAGATACGAATACTGCCATGCGCCCATTTCGGCTGAACGCCCATGGCGGTCAGCACATGCGACGGTTCCAACGAACCGGATGAACACGCGGATCCGGTGGAAACCGCAACGCCATCCATATCGAGAAGCATGAGAATGCTCTCTCCTTCGGCATTTTGAAAACTCACATTGATAATATTCGGCAATTGAAATTCTCCTTTGCCGTTGAATCTCACATTTTCGAATTTTTCCAATTCACCGGCAATTTTACTTTTTATTTTTTTTATTTTCTGAATATTTTTTTCCTGTTCATCAGCCACCAGTTCGACCGCTTTGCCAAGACCGACAATCCCCGGGACATTCAATGTTCCCGGCCGCAAACTGTATTCCTGATGTCCGCCGAAAGCGAGCGGCTCAAACTTTATTCCTCTTTTTGCAAACAATCCGCCGATTCCTTTCGGTCCGAATATTTTGTGTCCGGAAAAAGAAAGAAAATCAACGCCCAGCCAATTTACCTGGCAGGGCAAATAATTAAAAGCTTGCACTGCGTCAACATGAAAATAAATCGGCAAACCTTTTTCTCCGCGCCGGTCTCTTTCAACTTTTATGATTTCGCTGATTTCTCTGATCGGTTGAATTGATCCGACTTCATTATTGGCGTACATAATGGAAATCAAAACGGTATTCGGCTGAATCAATTCTTTCAATTTTTCCAATTTCACAACGCCCGCCGAGTCAACTTCAACAAAACCAGCTTCAATCCCCTCTTTTTTTGAAATCGTTTTAAATACTTCCAAAACAGAAGGATGTTCTATTTTCGAAGTGATGATATGCAAATTGTCTTGTGTCTGCAAAAGTGAATTTATAATTCCCTGAATCGCCAAATTATTACTCTCGGTAGCGCCGGAAGTAAAAATAATTTCCTGCGTTTCACAACTCAAATAATTGGCGATTTTTTCTCTCGCATCATCAATCGCGCTCAGCGCTGATTGTCCCGACGAATGCGCTGAATTGGGATTGCCGAAATTTTCCTGAAAAAACGGCAACATTTCCTGCAACACGCGAGGATCGACTTTTGTTGTCGCTGAATTATCGTAATAAATTTCTTTCATAAAAATTATTTTTAAAATTCGTGATAAATTTATTTCTTATTCCACGGCAATCACTTCCGTCACTTCAGGCACGGCTTTTTTTATTTTCGCTTCTACGAAATTTTTCAAAGTAATCGAAGCCATGGGACAATGCTTGCACGCTCCCTGCAAACGCACTTTTACTATTCCATTGTCATCAACTTCGACAAATTCCAAATCGCCGCCATCCATCTGAATCGCCGGACGAATTTCTTCTATTACTTTTTTTACATCTTGCAACATAAACAATTTATTATTTTTAAAATTTGTTAATCGCATCAGGCGGGTGCAACCCGCCTCTACATTTTTGATTATCTCGCTTTCTCGCTCACCAACAAATAATTTTCAATCGCTTTTTTCAACGCATTCTGCGCCAAAATGGAACAATGCTGTTTGATCAACGGCACGCCGCCCAATTCTTCCACAATATCTTGTTTTGTAATTTTCATCGCCGAATCCAAGGTTTTTCCTTTTGCCAAATCTGTCAGAGAAGAAGAGGCGGCAATGGCAGCGGCGCAACCCAAAGTTTCGAATTTGATGTCATCAATGATTTCCTCGCCGGCTTGATTCTTTTTCACTTTAATATAAATTTTCATGATATCACCGCATTTGATATTTCCCGCTTCACCGACAGCGTCAGCATCTTTAATTTTTCCCTGATTGTGCGGATTTTTGAAATATTCCAATAATTTTTTTGAATACTGCATATTTTGTTGATTAATTAATGAATTTATAAATGCGACTAGCCAATAATTTATTCCAGGCTACATGATTTACTGTTCTATTACTGATTTACGCAATTTCGAATTTAGGATTTAATTGAATTCTAGGCGCAAGATTTTGCGCCTCTACGAAATTCAAAATTTTAAATTGTGCTCCCTGCCAAGTGCTCTTTGCTCCCTGCTCATTGCTCGCTGAAACCAAACTTTCAACTAACACTATATTCTAACCTCAAATCAACTCCGCCAAACTAATCTCACCCAATGTTTTTCTGATCTGGCTGTAAAGCTTTGCCCAGACAGGATGAATTTTGCATTTTTTCGAATTGCAATGGATTCCTTTATCCGCGCAAGAAAACGGCGCAACAGAACCATCCAAAGCTTCAATCATTTCCAAAACACTGATTTCTTTTGCCGGCCGAGTCAAATAATATCCGCCCTTTGCGCCCAGATCAGCCCGAATAAGCTCAGCTTTTTTCAGCTGAGCGAACAATCTTTCCAGATAAGCAAGGGAAAGGCCTTCTTCCTTGGCAATCATTGCCAAAGAAACCGGATTTTCTCCGTTTTTGTCCAGATGCACGATGGCGCGCAATCCGTATTCCGATTTGGTTGAAAATTTCATAAAACCAACCCTTTTAGTAGGTCTTTGTCATTATAGCAAAAAAATAAACCTTGTCAATAAAAAAATTCGCCCGGCAACAGTTGTTGCCGGGCTCGGTTTTTTTCTACAGCTCCGGATCAATGTCATCATAAAGCTTGCGCTTGTATGCTTCCAATGAACCGCCATCATGAATGATTTGAATCGCGTCAGCAAAGTATCTCATTGCCGAAAGAACTCGAAGTTTCGGAATTCTCTTTTCCGCGGGAATGGGAATCGTATCCATGAAAATAACTTCCTTGACCAAAGGATGCTCTTGCAACTTTCTCAAATTTGCCAGATTGGTCAAAACAGGATGCGTCACCGCGATTCGCAAAGAAGCCAATCCCTGTTCCGCTAAAAAATCGGCGGAAACGAGAATTGTCCCCAAACTCATCGCCTCATCATCAAACATCCAGCCGTGCTTGCCCTTGACCTCGCCGATCATTGCCACAGGCACCGCCTTTTCCGAGTCATCATAGCGCCGTTTATCAATAATCGCGATCGGAATTTTCAACATGCTGGCAATGGGACCGGCATGCTTCCCTTCATTGATATCCGGAGCAATAACCACCGAATCGGTCAAATCATAATTGAGAATAATTTCTCGAGAAAAAATTGCTTTGGAGCGAAGAGTTTCCACTTTGCACTTGCCTTCGTCGAAAAACCCATTTATTTGCAAAAAATGAGGATCCATCAAAAGAACGCCTTGCGCTCCCGCCTCTTGCAACAAATCCGCAAAAAGTTTGGCTCCGAGAGTTGATCGCGGATGATCCTTTTTGTCGCTTCGAATATATGGCATATACGGAAGAACCGCAATAATCCGTTCAGAGCCATTGTCACGCAAAGTTCGAAGAAGACAGAGCAACTCGAGGATATGCTCGCTCACATTCGGCGACTGCGTCTGAATAACGAAACAAGTAAACCCGCGGACATTTTTTTTGACATCCACCAAAAAATTTCCATTGGAAAACAATTTGATTTGCGGGCTGTCCGGCGGTCCATCTGTCGGCTCTTCCAGCGGCACGCACAGTTGGCGCGCCACCATTCTGGCAAATTCGATATGCGAACTGCCAGAGAAAAGTCTGATTCCGTGCGACATGATTTGTCCCTCCTTTTGCTGCGGAAATCCGCTTAAATTTTAACGCTAATCATTCATCGTGTCAAAAAAAAACGCCCGATTGTGGACAGTTTTGAAAAAATTAAATTAACCACTTATTTTACCTGTCAAACGGGGAGGAAAGAGATTGAGAGATTGAGAGATTCAGTAAATGAATAATTTTAGAACTAAAAATTACTCAATCTCTCTATCTCTAAATCTCTCAGTATCTCAATCCCACCTTCCGTCAAACTATTTGGAAATCAACAAAATCCGCTTTTGTCCTTCCAATATTTTCACGGCCTTTTCCGAGTCGCTCAGATTAGACTCGTACATGCGGATCGGCGAACCGTTTTTGTCCGGCGGCAAGTCATGAATCGCGTTCATTATAACATCTTGCTTAAATTTAAAACCGTTTCCCTTTGTGCGAGTGCCCGGATCATTGGTAATAAAATATTTGCCGTCATATCCGCGAATTACCAAATAATGAAAAATCGGCCCGAGGCCGGAATAATACGGTCCATTAAGCTCTCTGCCGGCGGTCGGAACAATCACAATCGAATTATCAGCCAATGCTTTTTTAATGGAATCAATGGAAACATCATCTCTTATCTCCGCTTTCAATCCGAAATATTCTTCAGCCATTTTTTTCGATTCATCCAAAGTCGTATCAGTATATGCTCCGAACATTTTCTTTTCCCACTCAACCAATTTTAAAATTTCCGTATTTGCAACCGATTCTGAAACTTCTTTTTCTCCCTTAAAATATTTGGCCGCTGAAATCAAGGCCGCTTCTTCGCAAGCTTCCTGATACGGCAATCCCCAATCGCCGGTCGGAGCTTGAGATACGAAAGGAGCTTTCAAATCCAAACTTTTCGGCAAATCCGATTCATCATCTTGATTCATATTTGCAATATTCGCGACAGTTTCTCTGATCGGTTCTGTCACTTTCGCCACGGCTTCAACCGCTTTTTTTACAACAGAAGTTTCCTCTTTTTCCACAGCGACAACCGCGGCTTCTTCCTTCACTGCGGGAATATTATCAATCTTTGTTTCATTCAAATCAAAATCTGCTTCACTCGTACATCCGGAAAGCAAAAATGCTAAAATTAGAATTCCCAGGATTGAAATTTCTTTATTCATATTGGATAATATACAACATTTCGTATATTTGCACAAATCGCTTGACATTTGGGAATATTTTGGATAAACTGATTAAGCGATAAAATAATAATAATTTTAGCGATATGGCACATAAGAAAGCGGGCGGCAGTACCGCCCTGGGCCGAGACTCTGCCGGACAAAGGCTCGGAATAAAAAAATCTGGCGGACAGACGGTAAAATCGGGAAATATCATTGTGCGCCAGAGAGGAACAAAGGTTCATCCCGGTAAAAATGTAATGATCGGCGGCGATGACACGCTCTTCGCCACATCAGCCGGCAATGTAAAATTCCTGCGCAAAAAAGTCAAAAATTTTACCGGCAAATTGAAAAAACGAATTTTTGTCAGTATTGTAGCGGCAAAGTAAAACTTCTAAAAACAGAGTTAAATCTCTGTTTTTTGTTTGACAAAAAAATGCGGGAGAAAATGTTATTTCTCCCGCGTATTACTCATTCAAAGCACTGAAAATCCCTGAACCAAATTTCTCCTTCTCCTCGAGGATCGATTTGGCCGGGAATGATATCGATTTCATGATTGCATGAAACATTGGCCGCCCGCCAATCATAACAGCTCCATTCATGCGGAGCGATGCAAGCGCAATTGAAATCAATCCACGAATTTCCCCGCAGACAGATCTCATCAATGTCCGAATCGATCACCGCCGGATTGCCGACCGCGCTCTTGTCCGCGGAATACCACGCATACGCGCGCATTCCCGCCGGACAAGTGATGGTGCAGCGAACCGACAAATCGATTTCATCGCTCGCTTCGTTTTCTTCTTCCCGCTCAACTCCTTCATCATCAATCGCTTCTTCCGGCACATTTTCCGCTGATTCAACTTCTTCTTCCGGAGGATTTTCCAACGCTGGGGATTCTTCTTCAGGCAAAGAAACTTCCTCTTCTTCAACCGGTTCTTCTTCCGACTCCGGTTCTTCATCATCAATCGCTTCTTCCGGCAAAGATTCTGCCGGTTCTTCCGGAGGATTTTCATTCGGTATTTGAAATTCTTCCTCATCCAGAATCATTGTGCATTGGCCATTGACGCAAGAGCAGTCCGCCGGACACCAAGATCCGACATCCACCGCTCCATCGCAATCATTGTCCAGTCCGTCGCAAACTTCTTCCGCTCCCGGAAAGATTCGCGCATTGTTGTCATCGCAATCGCCTTCTTCAATGCCGGAACCGTCGCCATCCGAATCAGTTGATTCCACCTCGGCAACGCCGGCGACGCTCAGAAGTCCGTCCATCAAACATTGGCTCGCGCTTTCCATGGAAATCATCTGTCCGAGTGAAGAAACACTCGAATTGAACTGTTCCTCATTTGCGAGCCAATAAACCTGGCGGCTGTATCCCATCAAATTGAAAACTTCCCAGCCGTCAAAAGGCATCAATTCTCCATTTCCCGTCACAAAGAAAATCACTCCGCTCCCATAGCCCGGAAGATCGAATGACGGCTTGATCAACGTTCCCGCCCGGCTATAGAGAACTCCGCCAAAATTGCAGCGGTTGTAATATTCGGCTCTGGCGACCGGTTCTGCCAGATTGCGGAGCGCTCCGGGAATTTTCCATGTATTGAAACTGAATTCCGATGAAAATTGATAGTAAGCGCAAGACTCGCTGTCAGCGCTCTGCCGTTCCATGAGATAAATTCTTGAATTGACTTGAAAAACTTCTCTATACGGCTCCCAGGAAATTTCTCCGCCATATTGATAGCAGGAGAGCTCGCGCTGAGAAACCGTCAGAATTCTCTGCCAATCGAAATTGTGCGCATTGAAAACATCTTCATCGAAAATCCAAAACGCGCTTCCGCCGATCAGCAGATATACGCGCGGATCACCGGCCACTTTTATCAACGAATCATTCGGATGCCAGGAAACCGCATTGTTGTCATCATGGACAACGAGCGCGCTTCTATTGGATGTTCGCCACGAACGGTCAAAATCATCCAATGAATAGCGCAAAAAAGCGCCGTGCGTTTTTCCCGGATCATGGACAATCAATTCTTCTCCTTCGATGCCGACCGCAACCATGAAATGTCCCAACCTCTGCGGATCCATTTGGATATTGACTCCGACGATCACCGGATTTCCGGCTGACAATTCATCTCTGATAAAATCAATATTGCTGTTCGCCTGACTGCTGACAAGACTGAACTGGTAATAAACCTCCAAAATATCTTTGAGCTGACTGATGGAAGTGACATTTCCGTCGTAATATTCGGCATTTGCCTGAGGAGAAATGTAATCCCAATGGTACAGCCAATCAACGATGCTCATGGTGTCGCCGGCGGTCGGCTCGAATTGCAGATGGTAGGCCGCAACCATGAGCGCGCTTGTCGGTCCGCAATTCATGTTTTTGTTCCAATCTCCGGGCGGTGATTGCGGAATGAACGGCGCGCCGTCCAACAACGTTGCTTGCGCTGAGGTTGCTGAAAGCAAAAGACCGATGATGACGGCAAAGGCGAAAACTTTACGGTTCATGGCTATTCTCCTGTTGTCTGTGAGTTTGCCGGGTTAAAACCGAAACCAACGAAGAAACGTGTTGAAAACCCGTTTCAATTCTTCCTGATTCCGGCCGGCGGGAAAAAAGGCAATGTCGTAAATGAAACCGGAACCCTGGACAAAAATTCTCGGTTCTCCGTAATAAATTCCGGAAACCCGTTTTGCTTGAATTGCGTTCAACTCTTTTCGCACGGGGATGACCAGCTTTTCATGTTCAGTGACAATTCCGCTGTAGATTTCTTCGAAAAATTGATTCCAATCAGACACAGTCGTCTGATATACATCCACGCTGATCAAATTGAATTCCGTCGCGTATTTCTCAGAATTCACTTCCACGCTTCCCGACTCTCCGGTAAAATAATCCGCCGGCGCCGCGCCTCCCTGAGCAATGAATTTTTCCGTGTCTTTCACTCGGATCGAATAGCGGATGAATTTTCCTCCGCCGCTGTCATTTCCCAGCAATTCCACTTGCCAACCGGCCGGATACTTGAAATCAAAACGATTGACGGAAAACTGCAGCCAATTGTCAGCCGGAATTGTGTCCGCGGTCAGAGCCGCCGGAGCGACAGCGTCGCCGAAACGGGTTTGCTTCACTTCTCCCGCTTCCGGCAAAAGCTCTGTCTCGATCTCTTTCTGTTGCCGGCATCCGGCGAGAAAAATGAGCGACCAGAAAACGATCACTGTGAAAACCGGCAAATTTTTTTTGAAAGTTGTCATAGCGTTTCTCCTTTTTGCCAAACAAGTTGTTCAGCTGTTATTTGTTAGTTGCTCCGAGCCAAGGCTCTCCACGGAAATTTATTCATGAGACGATTGACATACGATTGGCTCAAACCTCGGTAAAGCAGAGTCATCTCGTAGGAAGAACCCTCGCTTTTTGCCATGACGCGAGGCGCGTCCCAATAATGATCTCCGCTCGCATTGAGCAAAGTCACTTCGATTTCTCCGACTTTCGCGACTTCGTGCGCGCCGGAAAAAGAGGTTCTCAGCATTTTCGATGAATTTACGGAAGCGCCTTCCATTTTTTTGATCAAGAACAAAGAATATTCAGCTGACTTTTTTCGGCTCTTGTATTCCACCGCGTTCGGTCTGATCAGACAAAACAATGATGACGCTCCGACCTGTTTCACAACATAAATCTGTTTTCCCAAATCCCGCTGTTGCAGCCACATGACGGGGAAAAGAAAGTTTTGCAATTCAGATTCCTGCCACTGCCGTTCATTGCCGGCAAAAACCGTCGGACTGACATTCTGATCGCGAGGCAAAATCATATCCGCCTCCGGCGGATCCACTCCTTCCAGAGAAAACCGATCTTCAAAATGCAACTTTCTTCCGATTGTTTTTCCATGGCCTGCGCAGCCAATGAAAATCGTTGCAAAAAAAACGAGAGACAAAACCAGCTGAAACTTTTTCATTTCCATTCTCCTTGTTCAAAAGGTTGAATTGTCAAAGAACCGAATTCATTTCATGCGAACCTCCGTTTCCAAAAAGTCAGTTCAACCATCCCATTTCTCAACTTCATTGTATGGAGGAATCAAGCGCAACCGAAGAAAAATGTTATAAACACTCGTCAAAAAAATTAAAAATCAAAAATCTCCTTGGTAAAAAGAGATTTTTCTTGTCGAAAGACTTCAACAAAAATCACACAAGCCGATTGACAGTGGCGTTTTTTACGGTTAAACTGATGACGTTCGTTCATTTCACAACAAAGGAGGCGCGGTATGACGAAAAGGCTTGTTCTGATTGATATTGATAATACTCTGGTCAACATTGATCTGGGATTTGACGGCTGTTCCGCCGACCAAATAAAAATCGCCTTGAGAAAAGCGATGTCAAGCGGACTGACGATAGGATTGCATTCGGATCGCCCCGCATTTGACCTGTTCGCGATTCACAAAAATCTGGGACTGAACGGTCCTATCATTGCGGAAAAAGGAAACATTCTTCACTTTCCTCCCAAATGGGACATGGAGCCGAATCAAGATCACCGGTTTCTCATGTTTCAATTTCTAAAGACCGAACTTCTGAATATTCTGCTCACCGAATTTTCCGATATTGATGTATTTGTCGGCAAAAATCAGAAAATGTTTCGCTTTCTGGCGCAAAACAGGCCGGCTGAAAATCGCAAAATTGTTCTGATCAATAATTACCGAAAGCTGAGTTTGGCTTTCAATGTGTGCGAGCAAGATCCTGAATCGGAAAATTTGTGCATGAATTTGGTGGAACAAACAGCCAAGATTATTCGCAACTTGTTCACTGCAATCTTTGAACAAGAGCCGACAATAGAAATCTATCCGGCGACCAGAGCTTGCATCATCCATCTCCGCGATTCCCACAAACGCAATTCTCTGCCAAAACTCTTCAGACAATACGGCGCGGGACACAAAATTATTATGATCGGCGATTCGGCTTTTGATTTTCTCGGCAAAGACATCACTCACTGCGCAGTGGAAAACGCATCCGCCGAATACAAAGCTCTTTGCAACTTTATCGCGCAAAAAGACAGAACCTGCGGTGTGATTGAATGCCTGAAATGGATTCAACGAGGAGGCCACCATGGAAAAAGATAAATTGATTCTCATTGATGTTGACGGAACATTGACCGACGCCTCGTATCAAATCACCGACTCCGGAATCACAAGAAAAATAATGGAAATGCAGAAACAAGGCTGGACAATCGGGCTGAACTCGGATACGCCGTTTTCTCGTTTGGAAGCAAGAGCGCGGGCTCTTCATTTGAATGGACTGCTCATCTGCGAGCTGGGCAACAGCATTCATCAAATCAATCCGACGCAACTGATTTGGGAAGAACGGCACAAAGAATCTTTTGCCGAGCTGAATGAAAGATTTCAAGAGGCTGCCAAAAAATCATTCCCGGAAATAATTCGCAGAGAAAACGACCTGAAATTTTCCCTCGAACGCTTCCGGAATGAATTGCTCCCACACGGATCCGAAATCTGGATATTGCATCATGCATCCCGCCGGCACAGCTTTGCGTTTCAGCTGATAAAAAAAACGCCGAGAGGCGACATTTTCGTTGACAGACTCCTCATTCGACTGGCCGAATGCGCGCAACGGCTTTTCCTCGAAATTTTCCATAAAGAGCCGCTTGCCGATGTGAATCACAAATACGGGGTCTGCATCCTGCATCACAAAGATTCACGCAAATCAAAAGCCGCGGCCGCCGTTTTCGCGATCCTCGGCTATGAAAAAATATATATGATCGGAGACAGCATGTCCGACTTTCTCAATCATCCATGCGTTGTGCAATGCGCGGTCGGCAATGCCTCAATCGAATACAAACGAGAATGCTCCATTGTTGCCAAAAATCACCTCGCCTCAGGTGTAATCGAATGCCTGGGGCAAATCAAAGAAATGAAAGACGAATAAACAAAAAAGCGCCGGACAATGTTCCGCCGCTTTTTCATTTTTCGCTGATATTAAATAAACAAATTTCACGCATGATTGACGTAAAAAAATGAAAATGATAAATTTCAAATGGAAATAACCTGCGCACAAGGAGGAAAAAGCATGCGCAATGCGAAATTTGTTCCGGTCATTCTTTTCTTTGCGGCGACCATGTTCGCCGCTTGCACAGACGAAAATGACAATTCGAAAAAAAAAGCAAGCGAAGGTGAAGCAGAATCGGTCGGCTCGATGACAATCATTTCCATGCCGGTGGAAGACGCGGAAATCATTCTCAATGAAGAGGAAACCGGCCACCGCACGCCGCAGACTTTTCACAATCTTTCGCTCGGTCTTCACCAAATAGAACTGAAACTCGCCGGTCGGCGGCAAGCTGATATTCCGCTGGCGGTTTCTCTGACCGCCAAGGAGGAAGACTCCGATACTCCGCAATTATTGAATGTTGAAATTTTCCTGTACCGAGAACTCTCGGGGGGATGGAAAGATGAATCCGGCGCGCGCGTCGAGGCGGAAATGGAAATTGTGACCGAGGAATATGAATATCTGTGTCCTGACACGCCGCTCAGCGTTCGCGGATTCGATCCTGTCGGATCGCTCTGCGTGGAAAAAGACGATACGCTCTCACTCTGCAAAACGCATGACGCGAAATGCGGCGAGCAGTTTGCTCAAGGCAGGATCGCTGATGACGGCAATGTCGTGGAATTCACGGTAGCCGAATCTGAAAAAGTGATTCGCTACACCAGACTCCCGACAATGTAATCCGCGCGCAAACGCGCAATCAACTGAAAAACCCGCGAACGCGCAGAGCGTCGCGGGAATTTTTTTTAAGTGAAACTATTTATAAACCTGCGCCCCGATCAGCGAAACTACGACGACAGCAGACTCTGAATCGAGTTCAGAGTGACAGGTGTGGGGCGCGAATTACTAACAATTGCAATGAACCTCGAATAGTTGCCACAGTTTCGCAAATACGCAAATGCACAGTTACTCTTACTCCGTCGTCGGCTCTCCCATCGTCACTCTGAACTCGATTCAGAGTCTGCTTCCGGTTCGCTTAGTCGATTCGCTTACAATGTCGTCATCGCGCAACAACTCACATACCGCTAATTCCACGTTGCGCTCAAATCTTCAAAATTAGGATTTTCCTTTTTTATCAAATCAATTTTCCACGGCCGATGCCATCGCTTCAATTGTTTTTCTCTGGCAATGGCAGAATACACATCCGTAAAATCCTCGTAATAAACTAATTTTTGTAAACAATAACGAGCGCTGAATGAATTTGGATTGTATTTATTTTTGTGTTCCCACAAACGCCGCTCAACATTGTTCGTCACGCCAATATAAAAAACCGTATTCCTTGTGTTTGTAATAATATATACATAATAATTACGTTGAACAAATTTTCGCATATCATTTTTTAAATCATGCTAACTAATACTTTCAGAATAGCACAATTTTTTTTCGACCGGAATAAACAACGAAACAATCGCGCCTTCGTTCAGCGAAACTTCCGACGCTAACAGACTCTGAATCGAGTTCAGAGTGACGGGGTGCGGCGCGTCGTCTCATCATCATCATGATTATCCTCGTCACTCTGAACTCGATTCAGAGTCTCCCTCCGGTTTCACCTAGTCGGTTCCGCTACGACAGCGTCCGCCCGCCCCTCCTCATCGTCACTCTGAACTCGATTCAGAGTCTCTTTTCGGTTTCGCTTAGTCGATTCGACTGCAACGGCGTCGCGAAACATTCGTCTGCCGTGTACAGGCGTCACAAACGCAAACATTCCCGTAAATTTACACGCAACCTTGACAAAAACCAAAGCAAATGATATATTCGGCATAGAAAGAAATCACATGGCGATTTAAACAAGGAGGTGTAGCCATGAAGACGAGAACCATGTTTCTCTGTGTCCTGTTCCTTTTTTTGACAACCGTAGCCGCATCCTGCGGCGAAGACCCCACCAACGCGCCGGGCGAAGGCGAAGGCGAAGGCGAAGGCGAGGGTGAAGGCGAGGGCGAAGGCGAAGGCGAGGGCGAAGGCGAGCAGCTCGGCTCGCTTACCGTCACCTCCGCGCCGCACGACGGCGCGCAGATCATCATGGATGGCGTGGACACCGGATTCGTCACCCCGCACACGTTCGACGAGATCAGTGTGGGACGGCACGAGGTCGAGCTCAAGCTCGACGGCCGGATCCAGGCCTACATCCCGCAGGAGGTCGTCCTGACCTCCGGCAAGGAAGACAGCACCGTGCCGCCAAGCGCCACGGCCGAAATCTTTCTGTATCTGGATCTGACGGGAAAATGGTATGAAGCGGAAATAAATCGGACGACCGAAGCAGTGGTTTTCCCAAGTGCCAGACTCCAACAACCGGAAATCTCCTGCCCAACCACGGAGATGGCGGCAGGCAAATTTCCCCTATACAACACACTGTGCATCGAGAGAGACGACTCTCTCTCTCTCTGCAAAGACCATGCCAGCGACTGTTATGGAGCCGAAGTCCGCGGCTCCGTTCAGGAAAACGGCACGAAGATCGAAGTCACAGATTTCTTTTTTTCTCCGCCGAGGGTACTACACTACACTCTGGTGCAGTGAACTGCTCTATAGTGTAGTAGCATTTGGCCAATCAAAAACTCCCACCGTCAAGAACGGTAGGAGTTTTTTTAATTGCTACGGTAATACTATAATTTTTCCATCGAAAGAAGTCCCCGGCTCTCCGTGCTCATCCAGTGGATCACACAATGGAAAATCACCTTCATTATAACACCCATCCGCACCCCCGCACGTCCCATTACACCACCCCCAATTATCCGTCACAATCACCCGCGGAATATACTGGCAGGCGGGATTGCCTTGGTATGTTGTTCTGCAGTAATTCGGGTCTGCGCCGGCAGTGCCGCAATCCTTCAAAACAGGATCAGACAAATTACAAGTATAAGTATTATTGTAAGAGAAATACGATTCCATGCATGCATCAGTCGTGTCGCCGAAACGATCATCCTTTTGATCGGAACATTTCCCGGTGAAGAAACATCTGCTCGGATCGCTTCCCTCTTCACATCGCGGATCGTCAGCATCATAGCACGCGGAATCATCAGAGCAAGCCAGACCGGAAACTCCGTTGCATATTCCCAACGGTTCATTGGCCGGTCTCTGACATCGAGGCTTATGATTTTGGTACTTTCCATCAACGCCCACTCCCTGAACTCTCTCACCCCAATCGATCGTCACATTTCTTATCGGCATCTGATCATCATTCGCCCAAGCATAGAAATTCATTGTCACTGCCAACTGACCATCCAGACTTACAATATCGCCGCTCGTCTGTCCGCGAATGGTCATCGTATTGGGAATAGCGCCATACAAAACATTTCCTTTCGCGTCAGACCTGCCACTGGGTATTGCGGCCGCAATCATCGGAACACCGACTTTTTGCTCATTACTGATATCCCAAATTTTATTAGGATTATTCAAGTAGCCTATTCCATCGGCATTGCTCGGAATGTTAATAATATTTGAGCAGGATGCGCTCGGATCGCTTTTCATTTCCGGAGGATTTGTCGCGACCACTTCTTTTAGAATAACCGTGCCGACATACCCAAATGGAGTATGCTCATATTTTTCTATTGGGCAACTATTATTCTCCAATGTCCTGCCGACATAACATTCCGCAGATATTTCCTGCTGTGCAAAGTTATAACTGTCTATGAAAAGCCAATGTTCTGCCAAAATGCTCCGATCAGCTTTCTGCCATATGCAATTCGCCTCATTGCGTTCAATATTTGGCAAATTGGCAGTGCAATAAACACGATTTCCAGCATTGCCGACTACCGGAGCGGTATTCACACATTCGGTATCCCAGAAGCAAGGATTGCCGGAATTCGCTCCCGATTGATTATTGCAATGGCGAAGAGTAAGAATATTGCATTCCAACGGATATTGAGCGGTTGTACAAACATTTGAATCACTGGTGCAAGACAATCCGTTTATTTCAGGATGAATGCTGGTGCAGGTTTTTTCTTCAATATTTTGAATTTTCATTTCGTAATAAGTCTTTGCCGCAGCAAAATACTTTTTCAAAGCATCAATACTTTGATAAACAATTCCGCCCTCAGGATAGTTCTCTTCCTGATTGCACCCAGCACCCAAAAATAAATTGTAAATAGTCTCGCCAATACCGCCCGTCAATGCCAAGGCTCCAAGCGGATTGCACTTTGGCTGATCAGGAATTTGAACGGATTTATAAATTTCATTAGTAAATGCTTTGTTTTTTCCATTCTCATCGGATACTCCGACAGCAGTATCACAGCTTTGCTTTGATATTTCGCCGATCGCCGCATTCGTATTGCCGGCTGCATCCTTGTACCAGCCAGCCGATTGATCAGCGGGCATATTTATCGGTTTACATTGATATGTCATTTTAAACCAATCTTCATCCTCTAGGCTACACTCATCTGTAGCGCCATCATGGTCGAATATACCGCCATCATGTTCGAATGAATTCGCTCCGCCGATATTATAATTCTTATCACAACTGGGACGTTCAAACTTCTCGCCACCGCAATCTCTGGTCCAACAAGATGCTGTATTTCCAATGCCTCCAAACGGATCAGTATTCGCATTAATTGTTCCGGCTGAAACATTGGAGCTTCCCACCAAGCGATCCCATAATTTGTCCGCTGTCCACCGAGTATAAACATTTGGATTGCCGCTCACGCAAGCGGAACCGTTTCCATCGCATTCTATTCCGGCAGTACTGGAAGCTAGGCCGGCCGGCAAACAATTTTCACGAACTTCTTTTGTTTCTCCATTACACGCATCCAGAGCCCCTCCATCGCAATCCCTATACCCTTCTTCCGTTTGATTATAATTCTGTCTCTTTTCCCAATTACTGCTTTTCAGACAATAGTAAGGACTGCCATCGCTAAATCCATAATCTTGCGGCCAGAAGCCGGCGGAATCATATTGATTCTGCAAATCCTGCAATCCGGCCAACGCTTCCGTCGGATACCAAGTAATGCAAGGATGTTCTTCTTGTTTGTTATTTTTCGGCAGACTGATGTCCTCTTGCAGACAATATCCTTCCCAGCCATGATAATCTATGGCAGTGCCTTTCTTTTTCATGCATAACCCCGGTTCATTTCCTTTTGAGATAGGTTTTGAAGAATTGAGAGAACACTGGATAGAAGAACACATTGTTTTATTATTTATCTTTACCATGGGAGAACTATCAATTTGCGGATAATCAAAATCATCGCACTGACATTGAATATCAGGTGAATCCTGACAAAAGCCTTGTTCCGGATCTGCTGGCGAATATAATTCTGTTTTCGGCACATATTTTGTGATCGCCCCACCACCATATTGAACCTCTCGATAATAACAACCGTAGTCTTCATTTTTATTAATTTCCGCAAAATCCACATCCAGCCAAGAAATATTCGCGTTTACGTATAAATCAGTGCCTGCAATACCGGCTGGAAACGGCGAATCATCCTTCGGATAAGCACGGCATTCCGGAGCTGCAGCTTCTTGAAATGTTCTTTCTGATTCCGAGGTCTGCACACAAATTCCACTCAAACATCGACAATTTTCTCCGCTTGGATTTGCAACAGTACAAGCATCCGTGCAATCACTATCCTGTTCACAAGAGGTATCGGTTAATTGATTTACCAATCTAAAATCTTTTTCTTTATAAACTTGCCCGCGAACTTCTTCACAACTAACGACTGCCTCAATCCTGCAAATATTGCCTAAGGAAATGCAGTTTCGTCCTCCGCTACAATCATCGGCTGCTTCGCAACGGCCATATTCTCTTTCTCCACCGCAATAACTTCCGCAATCAGCATCCGTGGAACACAACCCTTCGTTCGGATTACCAAAACAATATTGTTGACCGCAATCATTGTCATTCACACAAAGATTGCCTGAAGTTACTCCTCCGCATCTCTTGTCCGGTTCAACCCCGCGTCCCTGCCTCAAATCAAAAGAATTATAAAAATTTACCGGCGCCATATCCGGAATCGCCATTCCGGTATAATCGAGCGAAGACCAGCTGACATTTCTATTCTGATAACCGTCAGTTTCATCCGTTCCCTTCAAAGGTTTGTTCAATGACAATAAATTATTATTATCTTCACCGACAATGAAATGCGCGCACTTCAATGTATCTTCCGCCGGACTGAGCTTGTCGCAAACTCCGACATCATCGCAAACCTCAATATATTTATTTTTATTCGAATCCCACGCCCAGTGACTGGACTTGCAATCGTACCAAGCCGCGCATTCGCGATCGCGGACGACTTTTACTATGGAATTCGCATCATTTTTTGAAGCAATCAATTCAAATGTACAGGCAATCTGTCTATCAGTACATGTATTAATCTGCTCGGCGCGCGCTTCTCCTGCGCAAGTCAAATAATCTTTTTCAGCATTCACACAAGATTCGACTTTTTTACAATAATCATCTTCAGTACAATCACCCACCCGCCCCAGAGCATAACTATCAAACGTCGAAGCATTCTTTGGCGGAACAGCACTTTGTTTATCATTTCCTTCAAAATATGTTAAATATCCCTGCCATTTCAAATCAGGTTCGCCATTGGCATTTAACATAGAGGTATCATTCATCAAAATACAACCTTCTTTACGACTGACATCTGAACAGGAAGTCTTGTCTATGTCTTCATTATTAACATAATAATAAGCTTTTCCTTTGTCTGACAAAGTTTTATCAGTGGGATCCACGAACGCGGTGCACAAATCCGCGCTTGACTTGCAGATACCGGCCCAGCCTGAGAAATCTTCATCATTTATTCGAATAATCTGCGAATTTCCATCTTCATAATAATTCTTTGTCTCGCATAGTACATCCGGATCATTATCATTCAGTTTCTTTTTGAACCATCCAAATATACTCTCAGAACCTTGCTGAGCTTTTCTGTATTCGCAAGTTTTATCACCCGGATCCTTAAAATAATAAGTTTCACCTTTTACTCCCTTGAATTCCTCACATCTCAAATCACTATTAGCGCACAGAGGACTGTTCTCACTATCAAAAGTATCAGGATCCAGTTTGTAAAATACATTGTTCCATTTGTCCTGGGATGGAATATAATTCCCCTCAGCATCCACCATCAAAGTCGGCAATCCCAGAGCCGTACAACCCTTTTCCGTGTTTTTACATTGTTTATCTTTTGTGTTAACGAGATAAATCAATGAATCTTTTTCTATTTCTTGAAGGTAGCAGACACCATCGTTCCAATTTCCATCCAAATAACCACACATGTTTTCATAAGTCTGTGAAAGAGCGGGAGGTTCACCGCCAACCTTTGCACGAACTTGGAATGTACATGCTTGCAAATTTTCATTCACAACGGCTGCAGTTCCCGGTATCTGGAAAAAATTATTCGTTGGAACTGCCTCCCATTTACTCATATAAGAGGAACACAATTCAACATTCAACGGAATTTTCTTGTATCCTTGTTCAAATGGAGACGAACTGTTCTTCGTATCAATCATCGTCTCGCAACCGACCTTGTCAGCCGAACAGATATTGGTAAAGTTTTTCAGATAATGAGTATTCTTGCCGCTGTCGCGATATTCGCGGCAACCCAGCTGAGCTTGCGGAATTTGTCTGTCAGCTTCATTTGCCGGAGTATGGGTCAGCTCATTGTCGCAGATCGCCGGAGTACTCCATGAATTTTTGATTAAATATTTGAGATCATTTACTTTTGTGATTTTGAAATTGTCGATGTAAAAAGTTCTTTCGCACTGGGACGCGCGTATGCCTATAACACCGGAGGCATAAGTCTCATCCACACTCAAATTAAAAGTATGAAACTGCCAATCAGCATTAACCGTGCCGTCACCCAATAAAAATTTTCGATCTCCGGTGTTTATATTTTCAACCGGCCTCACATCAACATTGAAATTCGTGGGATCGCCTTTGATCCAAAAAGAAACAACATAATCACCGACTGCTGATAAAAGCGCATTTTTTGTATATATTCTTGGTGATTCAACACAACTCAATCCCTCAATCCCGTTAACAGACTCTATTTCAGTCTTCTCTTCCACCATTAAATACTGCCCATCCGCTTGTGTCGTAAGCGACATTGGACTTCCTTGCAAACTAGTTACCTCTCCGGTCGCAAAATTATTCTCATAAACAATTTCCTCATCACCGCTGAAATTGCCTTTGTATTCTCTGCAGCCGGCGGCAGGCGCTGAACATTTCTTGCCTTCGCCCGGAATTGCCATGAAAACGCATTCGCCAGTGTTCCACTGCCCCTGCCTCAGTTCGCATTGAGCCTGATCCGCGTATTGCAATGTTCGGCGATAAGGATGACAATTTTCCGAACAAGTCAGAGTCTTTGAATACAAACGATAAGAAACTCTGCCGGCATCATCGTAAAATTCACGGCAGTCGGGATTTGATTTTACAGCGAATATTTCCGCGTTGCACCGGGTTAGATTTTCTTCCTCTGCAATCGTCATTGCCGGAGCATTTCCTCCGAGTTCTTTTTTCAATACATAATTCTGCAATTGATAACCGGAAACTCCGCCTCCGACCCAAGTATAATAATTGGCGCACTGAGCCTCGCCCTCGGGAAGTTTCTGGCATTGCCTCAATTCGGAATAATATTCTTTTGATTCTCCGCCTCGCGACAATTCATCCAGATTGGTAAATTCATCGCATCCGGCGCTGGCCGCGCTGCAAGTTTTTGCAGTATTCGGCATGAAATAAAGCGGAAACTCTCCATTTTCAAAATAAGTTTTCGACTGGTTGAATGTCGCATAGCCAGCGCATTGCTGAGGACAATAATCCGCGAATCCGGCAACGCCGTTGATAGCGCGTCCGCGATCAGTCGGCGTGAAATTCTGACAGCCGACATCTTCGGCAGAACAAAGTCCGGCAAAATCAGAACAGCCTTTGTTTTTCTCGGTTTTTACCGCATCATCGGAAACATCAATATCAGCCTCAGTCTTCGGCCTGCCATAATCCGCCTCTTCAATTGTATTGTAGCAACCCAAATATTCAGGCGCTTTTTTCACATAAACAACATTCTGGCTGGCATATTCATTGAATTCATGCATTTCGGAAATTGCCGGCAGAGAAAGTTCCTCAACCATTACATTGTCCACGATCGCGTCTCCGCCGGCCACAGCCAATTGAAATTGCAACTTGTCAAGTACGATTGGATTCGCTCCGGTCGATACTTTCACTTGCCAAATTTTATAAATTTTTTCCCAGCTGTCCGTTGCTGTCGCCGCTGTAATATCTTTATTGGCAACAGCTGACATGGCCAATCCATCTGCATCGGGAGCAACCAATTCGATCACTGCCGACGCATTGGCCTGTTTCTTTTTCACAAACCCGGAAACCGCAAAATATCGGGCTGTTTTCTTTGGCGCGATTTCAATATTCGGAATAATTAAATTTTCCAAAGCGGCTAATTTAACGGCCGCTCCTCCTTCATAAGACTCGGAAACCACATTTTTCCCGCCCGCCCAGCCGGTGACAATGTTCGTTGATTGCAATTCATCAATTCTCCCTGAAAAAATTTCAAAATCTCCGTTTACCACCAGATTCGTTCCCAATCCGCTCGCTGTTTTCACAAATCTCGTGCAACCCTCTTGATTCGGATTGCATTGCGCGTTTTCGATATTTTTATTCAATAAAATTTTTGAAGCATCCGCGTCCACCCAATTCCAAGAATTATCCGCCAATATTTTCTCAGTGCTGTACCACTTGCAACCCGCGTTCGTCGCGTCGCAAACCGATCGATCGACAGTGTTCATCACCAAATTAACGGATTTTCCCTTCCTCATCTGCAAAGAACGGCAACTGTCATAAACGCCCGAACATTCATCTCCGCCCAATCGGAAAACATTTTTCTCAGCCGCGCAATATCCCCAGGAAAGACACTTGCCCTTTGCATCAGTGCGCACACAGCTCGGCATATCAACGCAGACTTCAGCTCGAGTGTTCGAACCCGCGTCAATCAACAATGGTCCGTTAACCAACGCATTGCATTGCGTTGCCGGATATTTCAAAATCCAATTCGGATCAATCAACTGCCTGAATTTATAACCCGCGTCATTTGGATTAGTTTGATTGAATTGACTGATTACATAATTCAATGAGACAACTTCTTCCGAACCAACCTGACTGGCGGCAAGCTCCCAGCCGATTGGAATTATTCTCGCTGTTCTCAGTTTCACCAAATTGGAATAACAAAAACCGTATTGATAGCAATCGGCATTGGAATTTCTCGCATCATACTTTCCGATCAAACGGCGCTTGCCGTCAATCAGTCCCTGATCAATGGCCTCCTGCACTGACAGCGGCTTGTCCTGAGTTGAACGGCGAACAGCATCGGCAAACGCATTATCCATGACGCAATTGTTTATCTGCCTTGTCCGGGGACAAGAGGTATATTCAGTCAATAAATCAATTTGCTTGGTGGAATAAGTGAAATTAACCTGCTTTATTTTTATTACGTCTTTTTCCACCTGCTTTTTCGTATCAAACATATTGTCAGCCGGCTGATAACTCTCCGAAGTTTGCACCAATCCCTTTTCAAAAAACTTCTTGCTCATGAAGTCAACAAATCCTTTTGAAATAAAAGTATTAACAAAAGCGCCGATTACCGATTCCGGTATATCGGAAATCACATAACTGGCCGGTTCCATTTCAGTATTCTTCGCCTCGGTAATTGCTTGCAGTTCGTTTGTCATGTGTCCGCGCAAAAGGAAAGAAGGCGTTTTTATAATATCGCCACTCAGACTGGTTATCGCCTTTGCTCCTAAATTTTCCGTTCTTTGCTTTTCTTCCGCCATGCTTGTAATGCGCTGTTGTCTCTGCAATTCATCTTCCATTGTCAGATACATCCCGATGTCAGAACTTTTGCGATCAAACTTCACTTCAATGATTCTCTGCAATGCGATAAGAGTACCGGCGGCCGGATTATCAGAAATATTATCAGCTGTTCGTTTAACATCCTCGACAAATGATTCCCAATTATCTAACAAATTACTTAAAGAACAATCCGGTTTTACCCTTGTTTTATCTTTTAGATATTGATTATCCAAACCAATAACGATTTTCAATTTTACATCAGCTCCGGGATCGCAAATATCAAATCCCAAATCATCCCAAAATACATCTCTGACATAGGTAATGAATGTCGCTGCCGTGTAATCCATTATATCCTGCTTGAATTTTTCCCACGACTGAGTGTAAAACATCGGTCCCTCGCCCTTGTCGCCGGTAGTGACAAAATTATAATATTGAGACGCCGCTGTTTGCGCCAGAAAAACCATAGTATTGCGCAAAGTAATGGCTGCGGATAAAATCAATGCTTTCTGCAAACGATTTTCCACATTTTTTTGAGTTTTATCAACCGTTTTCTCAATGTTGCGCTTGACTTCAAAACCCATATCCTGCGCATTTTTAGCGGGATCAATGACCGGCAATTCAGCGCGAGCCTCTCGCGGGAACAACATGCCGGCAGCAATGAAATTTGAAAACGCAAAACAAAACACCAAAATCGCGATTGATATTTTTTTGTTTTTATTTAAAGTCATTTGATTTTATATTTATGATTTTATTAATGTCGCACTTCGACAAGCTCAGTGTGACAGGGGGGGGGAAGCGCCCCCTCTCACTTGTCAGGCTGAGCCTGCCGAAGCCCCGTTCGACAACTCCTTCAATCTTTCAATATTCCCCTCAATTAATGCAACTTTCTTTCTGCGGCTCCAACCTTTTATTTGTTTTTCTCTGGCGATCGCGTCATTCACATAATAATGTTCTTCCGCATATACCAATCGAACCGGCCGCCGCGAATATGTATAACTTTTTTCGCTTATTCCCAAATTATGTTCATCCAGCCTTCGTTCAATATTATTTGTTATTCCCGTATACAAACTCCGATCGCTGCATTCAACTATATAAACCGTGTATATCTTTCTAAACATTTGCAATAAACTTTTATGTCGCACTTCGGCAGGCTCAGTGTGACATGAATTTAACTGTCACACTGAGGCTAAAAGCCTGTCCCGAGTCGCATCGAGCGGAAGCGTGCTATCATCGTCATCGCAATAACTGTCACACTGAGCCTGCCGAAGTGCCGCTTCGCTTAACACTAATCCCCCTGCTTCGCCTGTTCCAACGCGTCCAAATACATCTGCTTCAAAGTCGCATCATCGAATTCCTGCAACATTGATTCCTCTACGCCCTGATCCAACAACAACTGTTTTATTTCCGCTACCGACAAATTTTCCGGAGCCGTTGTCGGCGATCCGTTCATTGAATCCTGCAAATCCGGATTATCTTTCAATGTTTGTTTGTATGCTTCGAGAATTGTCGCGTCATCGATCGCGTCAACTTGTTCTCTGGTAAAATTTCCCGAGCTGACCAAAATCTCGCGCAATTGCGCCGGCGAAATATTGTCAACATTCACTTCAGCGGTTGAACTTTGTTCCGCTGCCGCTTCACCGGTTGAACTGCGGAAACATTCCTGTCCGAGCGGACAATTCGGATCTTCTCCTTTTGAAATTTCATCAAAATCGGAAATTCCATCACTGTCGCTGTCAGCCAAATACGGACTTGTTTCATAGACATACATTTCATCAAAATCATTTATCTGATCGCTGTCAGTGTCTTTGCCTTTTAAAACCGCCGGATCTTCATCGGCCGGATCAGTTGTTTGTTGTGAATTTGCTTGCGTATCCGTTGTTTTTCCGCCGATCAATGGAAATGGAATTGAAAGCGCTCTGGTAATTTGAATAAATCCCAGCGCAATTATGCTCAATCCGATAAACCCAATAAAAATCAAAGCAACTTTTTGATTGCGTTTCAACGCTTCAGGCAAAATAAAATTTTCTTTATTCCCATCAAGTTTTTCTCCGAGAGAATTGCCTTCCGCGATAATCTCATTGCCGTTTTCATTATTTAAATCATTCAGCTCATCTTTCTCCGGCTGATTTTCATACATAGTCTATTGGTAATTTTTCTATGTTAATTATACCACAAGAAAGCTCTTTCCCCAAAGGGAAAGTGGATAAAATATTTAAACTCGAAAAATTAAAAAATCTTATTTTTACAAACAAAATTTTTGAATGGCAAATTCACCATTTTAAATTCCGCGCCAAGAAAATCCAGTCTTCCACTGACAATTCCTGCGCGCGAACCGTCTCCTTCAAACCCAACTCGTGAAAAACGCTGAGAATCTTCAAAAGAGGAATATTCAATTTTTCCGCCAGATTGCTCTTTAAAAGTTTTCGCTTCGCGCCAAAACCCGCGCGCGCTATTTCAAAAAGCCGCGTTGAATCAATATTATATTTATCGGAACGAATCCGACCGAGTCTGATCACCGCGCTTTCCACTTTCGGTACGGGAAAAAAACAATTGTGGCTGACGGAAAAAAGAATCTTCGGCTCGCAGGAAAAACGGACAGCCAATGACAGCAAATTCATATCGCCCGCGCGCGCCAAAATCCGCTGAGCCACTTCCTTTTGAATCATGAGAATCATTTCTTCCGGCGGATAATCGCATTCCAAAAATCGTCTGATGAAATTGCTCGTAATATTGTAAGGCAAATTGGCGACAATCTTGTACGGTTTTCCGCCAAACTCTTTCTTTATCTCAGCCATCGGTATTTTCAAAATATCAATGTTTTTTATTTTTAAATTTTCATATTTCTTTCCCAATTCTTCGGCCAAAACATCTGACAATTTTTTGTCTTTTTCCACCGCGAGAACATGGCCGGTCCGCTCCGCCAGCTCAGCTGTCAAAAATCCGAGGCCCGGTCCGACTTCCAGCACATTGACGGTCTTTTTTAATTCCGCCGAATTGATAATTTTCTTCAATATATTTTTATCAATCAAAAAATTCTGGCTGAAATATTTTTTCGGCATCAATTGATATTTTTCCAATAATTCGAATATCTCTTGTTTCATTTTGAATAACAAAAATTATTTGTAATATTCCGCCGTCATCCGAAACAATCCGTTCGGAAATGTGGAATTGTAAGGGTTCAACATGTTGAACCCTTACAATTCCACATTTCCGCAATTCCGTTATAATTCAACGTCCCTATTTTACGATGCTGCGCAAATACGATTCCATTAGCGGCATCAATTCTCCATCCAAAACCGCGTCAACATCAGTTGCTTCAAATCCGGTTCGATGATCTTTTACCAATTTGTAAGGATGAATCACATACGATCGCGCCTGATTTCCCCAGGCGGCTTCCGTGTATTCGCCGCGCAATTTTTGCCGTTCTTCTTCATGCTCGGCTTCAAAATATTTTTGCAATTTTGATTTCAAAACTTTCATTGCCGTTTCCTTGTTTTGCAATTGCGATCTTTCATTCTGACAGCTGACAACGATTTTTGTCGGCAGATGCGTTATTCTCACCGCCGAATCAGTCTTGTTCACTCCCTGCCCTCCGTGTCCGCCCGCCCTGAAAGTATCAATCCGCAAATCATTCGGATCGATTTCAATTTCTTTCAATTCTTCCACCATTGGCAAAACTTCAACCAAGGCAAAAGAAGTATGCCTCATCTTTTCCGCGTCAAAAGGAGAAATGCGCACCAATCGATGAACGCCGTTTTCGCTTTTGAAATAACCGTAACTGTTTTTTCCCGACACTTCAAACAAAACGCTTTTTATTCCAGCCTCTCCGCCGGATGAGATCGTGATTATTTTCGAATTCCAATTTCGCTTTTCACAAAACCGCAAATACATTCTCAAGATCATTTCCGCCCAATCCTGCGCGTCTGTTCCGCCGGCTCCGGCATGAATGGCAACAATGCAATCGCCGCGATCGTATTTTCCCTGAAACAACAAATCGATTTCCAGCTCATCAAATCTTTTTTCCAATCGGCCAAGCTGTTCTTCAATTTCTTTTTGCAGATTAACTTCCCTGTCTTCCTTGTCCATTTGCGCCAATTCTTCCAGATCTTTTATTTCATTTTTCATTTTTTCCCAATTTTCGATTTCCTGCTCAAAATCACTCGCCTCTTGACTCACTTGTTTTGCTCGAGACTGATCGCTCCAAAATCCGGGCCGGCTCATTTGTTCTTGCAATTCAATGATTCTCTGTCTTTTTTCATCAATTCGAATAAGTTGCCAGACTTTTTGCAGGCGGTCTTTCAATTCTCCAATTTTTATTATTGTTTCATTCACAATATTTTTTCGTGTTATTGATTATCCTCCCGTTCAGCCAATTTAACTTTCAATGTTTTTTCCGCGTCTTTGTGAAAAATTTTCAAAGTAATTTCATCGCCCGGTTTGAATTTTGCGATAAAACCGACAAGCGAGTGTTCATGATCAATCTTCTCGCCGTTTATTTCCAAAATAATGTCATTTTCCTCGATTCCCGCTTTTTCCGCCGGACTGCCGGGAACAATGGCAACACTGTCATCTCCATCGCCGCGAACAATCAGCGCGCCGTATTCATATTTCAAATTTTCGCTTCTTGCCAATTCTTCATTGATTCCCGCATAACGCACACCCAGCCACGGCCGAACGATTCTCCCAAAGGTTTTCACGCTTTCAATAACATTCTTCGCCTGATTTATCGGAATGGCAAAGCCGAGTGACTGACCGCCGTTGTTTACCGCCGTATTGATTCCAATAACCTGACCGGCAATATTCAAAAGAGGACCGCCGGAATTTCCCGGATTTATCGCCGCGTCCGTCTGCAAAGCTTCTTCAATCACCTCTGAAAAACCTCTGCCATCACCGGCAATGATCCGCCGATTGATTCCGCTTATGACCCCGCGAGTAACGGTATTTCTATATTCATCCAACGCATTGCCAATGGCAATGGCTGTTTGTCCGATTTCAATTTTGTCAGAATCGCCAATATCGATCACCGGCAAATCATTGGCGTCAATTTTCAAAATGGCAAGATCGTAAACCGCGTCGCGGCCAAGAACCTTGGCTTCAAATTTTTTTCCGTCATTGAACACAACCGAATATTCCGCGTCAGGATCTGCCACCACATGTCTATTTGTCACAATCAATCCGTCACTGCCGACAACAAAACCCGAACCTCCGCCAATCGCTTGCTTTTCCCCGTCGGCGCTCGGCTGTTGAAAATCATTTCCGAAAAAATCAAACGCATCCGGTCCGGTCATATTGAAAACATTATTCACTTCTTTTGTGACAAGAATACTGACAACGGACGGAGAAACTTTTTTCACCACATCAATAGTGGAAGATTCTTCTGAAACTTCATAAACTTTCTTTTGGCCGGTAATCTGCTGAGTCAGATCATTTTCCAAAAATTTCTGTCCCCAAGAACTTCGCTCCAAATACGGCTTGATAAAAAAAGAACCGCAAGCGCCGCCAAAAGCGCCGACAATCAAACTCACGATAACCAACATGGCGAACAATCCGCGAAAATCTTGTTTTGTCTTCATATTTTTTTGCTCAAGAAACCGCTGATAAATATTTTTTTACACGAATTTTTTTATAAATTCCTTCATTCCGCCCGGCAAAAGAAAAAAAACTCGATTGAAAAAAATTTTTCAGAAGCTTCCCTACAAGTTAAAAATTTTTATTTGCTCATTATACCAAAAAAAATACTGTTTCAAAACAGTATTTCTTATATTTCTCATTGGCCTAAAAAACCCTTCAAAAAATCACCCGGCACGCTCGAGCCGCCGCCAATATTCCCCATTAATTGTTTGTAGGTTTCAATCGCTTCGCGCAAAATCGGAACCGCGTACAAAATGGCCAAAACCACCGGAACAATAATTATGACAAGCTTGATAATGCTGAAAATCTGCGACCACAAAATATACCGCTGAGTCCGAACCATCATTTTGTGGATTCCTTTTGAATATTCCAAATTCTGACGCAACAACTTTTTTATTTCCTCCATATTATATTTTTATTTCGAATTTCATTTTGAGGTCGCTAATTTACCGCCGCAGCGTGCGGGGTTCCGCTCGCAGCGGGACGAATGTCACAAATATTACGAATTATCCTTTGCAACTAAAAAATTTATAATTTATTATTTTAGTATTTCGAATTTAGAATTTTATTTAATTGAATTCCAGGCGCAAGATTTTGCGCCGGATTAGGCGGGTGCAACCCGCCTCTACAAAAATTGTTACATGCTTCATGTTATGTGCTCCTTGCTCCCTGCTCCTTTCTCCCTGCCAACGCTACCGAACCCTGCAAACCCCGAACCAATCTTCAAATTTCCGACAGATTTCCTGCAATTGTCTTTTCGTATAAATATTCTCACTGATAAAATCCATATTTACCAGCTTTACCGCCGGACGGAATTGCTGGAGAAAAAATTTGTCAGCGCCTTTTACCTGCTCCGCCATTGCGACAATGTCATCTTCGGAATGAAGGCGCGGCAAAACAGTGGAACGAAATTCATGAGGCAATCCGCTCTCTTTTATTATTATAACACTTTTCTTGATTGAATCTAAATCAACTTTGCGGCCGATAATTTGCGGATACTTTTCCCACGGAAATTTTATATCCATCGCCAGATAATCAACCAGCTTTGCCTTTACAAGATTTTCCAACACTTCCGGCCGGCTGCCGTTGGTGTCGATTTTTATGAGATAATCCAAATCTTTTAATTTTCCGACAAAAGAAATCAGATCATTCTGCACTGTCGGCTCTCCGCCGGTAATGCAAACCGCGTCAGTCAAATTTTTTCTTTTTTTCAAAAAATTCAAAACCGTTGACACCGGAATCACCCGCGAAATTCCCTTGACAATTTCCGGATTATGACAAAAAGAGCAGCGAAAATTACACCCGATGGTGAAGATTGTCGCTGCCACTTTGTCCGGATAATCAATGAGAGTTGTCTTCTGGAGTCCCCCGATTAACATTTGATTTCAATTAATCCAATCGAGTATTTAACGCGATTTTAAAAACAAAGAATTATAACAGATTAAACTTTTTATCTATTTATTCAACATGCGGCTGAATGTTTTTCTGTCGCCGAATTCAGCTTTTTTTCCGTCATTCCACCGCTGAATCGGACTCAAGTATCCGACAACCCGTGAATAAACCTCGCATTTTTGTCTCTCAAGTTTTCTTGCTGCCATAATTTTTTTCATTTTATTTTTATTAAATTAAATTCTTTTTTTCGCTTTATTGAAATTGCTTTACTTCATTCGCCAGCAGAATATTCTCCGCATATCCCATTTCTTCGTCGCATGTCGGACAATATTCATATTCTCCTTCCAGATATCCATGAATCGGACAAACGCTGAATGTGGGAGTAATGGTAAAATACGGCAAACGGAAATTTTCCGCGATTTTCCGAACCAATGCTTTTGTGCTCTCGGCCGACGGCAGGCTCTCGCCGACAAATCCGTGCAAAACCGTTCCGCCGGTATAGCGCGTCTGCAATTCATCTTGCAATCTCAACGCTTCGAAAATATCATCAGTGTAATTCACCGGCAGATGAGTGGAATTCGTATAATACGGCGCAGCGCCGGTATTTTTGCACGCTTGTTCATTGGCAACGACAATTTCCGGATATTTTTCCTTGTCCAATCGGGCGAAACGATAAGAAGTTCCTTCAGCCGGAGTTGCTTCCAGATTGAAAAGCTCATTGCTGGCATTCTGATAATCCATCAGCCGCTCGCGCATGAAATCCAATAATTGCATTGCGAATTTGTGTCCTTCCGGAGCGGCGATATTTTCTCCCAACAAATTCAAGCAAGCTTCATTCGCGCCATTCAGTCCGATGGTATTGAAATGATTTTTCCAATATTCGCCGAAACGTTCCTTGATCCCGGTCAGATAATGTCTGGAATACGGATACAGACCGCCGTCAATGAATTTTTCCAAAATTCCGCGCTTCACTTTCAAGCTGTCTCTCGCCAGATCCATGAGTCTTGCCAATTGTTCAAAAAATTCTTCTTTTGTTTTCGACAAATATCCGAGCCGAGCCAAATTGATAGTCACAACTCCGATCGAGCCGGTCAGCGGATTGGCGCCGAAAAGTCCGCCTCCTCTTTTTCTCAATTCCCTATTGTCCAGACGCAGTCGGCAACACATGCTTCGCGCATCTTCCGGCGACATGTCGCTGTTGATAAAATTTGAAAAATACGGAATTCCGTATTTCGCGGTCATTCCCATTATTTTTTCAATAATCGGCGCTTCCCAATTCCAATCTTTGCTCACATTGTAAGTCGGAATCGGCCAGCTCAGAACTCTGCCCTTGCGATCGCCCTCGGTCATTACTTCTATAAACGCCTGATTGAACATGTCCATTTCAACTTGATATTCGCCGTAAGTTTCATTTTGCGGTTCGCCGCCGATGAGAACTTGTTCATTCGCCAGATTGCTAGGAACGAACAGATCCAGCGTCACATTGGTAAACGGAGTTTGAAAACCCACGCGCGTCGGCACATTCATATTGAAGAGGAACATTTGCACTTGCTGTTTCACCTGATCGTAATTCAAATTGTCATAACGGATAAACGGCGCGACCAAAGTATCCAAATTCGAAACAGCCTGCGCTCCTGCCGCCTCGCCCTGCAATGTATAGAAAAAATTTACCAATTGGCTGAGAGCGGTTGTCAAATGTTTCGGCGGTTTGCTCTCCACTTTTCCGCGCACTCCGCCAAATCCGCGCAACATCAAATCCTGCAAATCCCAACCGCAACAATATGGCGCCAGAAGTTGAAGATCATGAATATGAAAATCGCCCTGCACATGCGCGTCTCTGATTTCCGGAGAATAAACTTTGTTCAGCCAATAATTCGTACTGATTGTAGATGCAACATAATTGTTCAATCCCTGAAGAGAATAATCCATGTTGCTGTTTTCGCGCACTTTCCAGTCCAACTGTTTCAAATATCCCTCCATCAATTCATCGGAATTTATCATGTTCTGAATATCGCGCATTTTCGAATGCTGATCGCGATATATGATGTAATACTTTGCAACTCGCAACAGTTTGCTTTCGATTAAAATATTTTCAACAATATCCTGAATCTCTTCAACCGCGGGAATTGATCTCTCATGAAATTTTTTGTTCAATGTCTCAACCACCAAATCCGATAATGCCTCGGCTTTTTCCCGGTCAGGCTCGCCGGCCGCACGCATTGATTTAAAAATAGCCAATACTATTTTTTCCTGATCAAAATCAACGATTCGGTCGTCTCTTTTTCTTATTTGAATGATTTTGTTGGCAGAATAGGTCATAATTACTGACTAATAAAAATTAAATAATGGTAAGATAGTAAGCGAGATAAGCAAGAAAGAGAGATAAGCAAGTTAAGTTTATCCCGCCCTCGGTGGAACGAGTTAAGTTATAATTCGCAATTATTCCTACAAGCTAAACAGCTACAACTTTTACAAATTAAAAAAAGATAGCCCCGCAAGCATATAAATCATCTCCATATGCTTAACTACATTATACGCCAATTGCAATGTCACGGCAACTTACCGAATATTAAATTTTTTCACCTAAAAATCAGAAAAATTAAGTGTCGCCAAATTTTCAGGGAAATGCATTCTTTGTACTGTGGATAAATAAAAACTCGATTCATCTATTACAAAACCCGGACAATTGCCCGGGTTTAAACTATTTTAAAGTTTATTTTACATCATTTTTCGTCGAATAAATGCCGGGATTTCCAGATCTTCATCATCATTTGAAAGCAAATCATCATTTGAAGAATTCGACTCCTCCTGTTTATATCTGCTAAAATCATCCAACTGCGGCGGTTGTTGCCTCGGTTGTTGTTGCGGTTGTTGCTGAGGTTGCGGTTGCTGTTGCGGCTGTTGCGCCGGTTTTTCCGGCCGGCGGAAATCAAACAACGGTCGTTCTTCTTCCCGTTCCTTTGGCGCCGGAATCGGTTCTTCGCGAGGACGGATAGGAGCCGCAAAAAAATTCGGCGTTGGCTGTACCGGCTGAGAATTGGAATTTATTTTCGGAACAGATGAGAACGAAGCGGGAGATTTTTCATCAAATCCGGTTGCCACCACAGTCACTTTTATCTGCTCCTTTAAATTTTCATCAATAACCGCGCCAAAAATGATTCTCGCGTCATTGTCAGCTGATTCTGTGATTGTCTTTGCCGCTTCGCTCACTTCATACATAGACAAATCCGGTCCACCGGTGACTGTAAACAATATTCCTTTCGCGCCTTCTATGGAAATTTCCAAAAGAGGACTGGCGATCGCGGCTCGCGCCGCTTCGACCGCGCGATCATCACCGCCCGCTTCGCCGATTCCCATGAGCGCTGAACCGCTGTTTTCCAAAATTGTTCTTAAATCAGCAAAATCAATATTGATCAAACCGGGCAGAGTGATCAATTCGGAAATTCCTTGCACACCCTGACGCAGAACTTCATCCATAACCATGAAAGCCTCGATGAGCGGAGTTTTTTTGTCTATAATCT
Source organism: Patescibacteria group bacterium (assembly GCA_018818405.1). Classification (GTDB taxonomy): domain Bacteria; phylum Patescibacteriota; class Patescibacteriia; order UBA11705; family JABHMO01; genus JAHIRY01. The sequence continues at coordinate 79,018 of JAHIRY010000038.1, forward strand.
GCCAAATCTGATCATTGGGAATTGTTATCAAAGTATCCACTTTTCCTTTGAACTCTTTTAATGCTTCTTCCGCGATTTTCTTTCGCGGCGCGCCTTCAAATGAAAACGGTCTGGTCACTACCGCGATTGTAAGAGCTCCGATCTCTCTGGCAACTTCCGCGATCTTCGGTCCTGCGCCGGAACCTGTTCCTCCGCCCGCCCCGCATGTAATAAAAACCAGATCAGCGCCTTCCAATGCTTCTTTAATTTCCATTTGCGATTCTTCGGCCGCTTTTCTACCGATACTCGGGTTCATGCCAGCGCCCAATCCTCGGGTCGTCCCCTTTCCGATGTGAATTTTATTTCCAGCCAAATTTGCATAGAGAGCTTGCAAATCATCATCCACAACAATAAATTCAACCCCTTTAATGCGAGATTGAATCATTCGATTAATTGACGCTCCGCCAGCCCCTCCCACGCCCACTACCTTGATTCTGGCAAATGTTTGTATTTCCGGTTTTACTTCTGGCATATCATCGGCAGTTAATGTTATTCATACAAAAAGACTTTTCAATTCCTCGATTTAATTATTTAATCATATTATTCTTATGAAATCAAATGCTTGAACCAATTTTTTATTTTGTCGGAAGTTTCTCTGACTGACATGAATTTATTGGAAAAATTAAATCGTCCGCCGCCTTTTTCATTCAACACATTATATCCCCACATCACCAGGCCCAAGGCCGTTGCGAATGACAAATCATTCACCTTGTCAACCGCGGTATTGAATCTTCGGCTCACGCCGAGAGAAACCGGCAGCATTGATTTCTTTTTGCCCACTTCTATAATTCCGGGCAATTTCGCTCCGCCTCCGATCAACATTATCCCGGCAGGCAAGAGTCCGCTGCGATTTATTTTCTGCAATTCTCCGTCTATTTTTTCAAAAATCTCTTCTGTTCTCGCTTCAATTATTTCAGCAATATATTTTTTTGAAAAAGTTTGATCATCGCCGCCGAAATCGCGCAGATTTATTTCCACTCCCTTGTCAAAAACACCGGGGATTGAATGCCCGACTTCCAATTTGATGCGCTCGGCAACATCAAGCGATGTCTGAAGTCCGATCGCCAGATCAGCTGTAATATGATCCGAACCAAGCGGCAAAACCGCGACATGAATCACATCGCCTTCTTCAAAAACGATTATTTTTGTTGTTGACGCTCCGATATCAACCAATGCAACGCCCAATTCTCGCTGTCGGACAGAAAGAACCGCTTCCGCTGCCGCCAAAAAAGACAGCACCAAATCATTGATATCCAAACCGGTGCGATAAATTCCTTTTGTTAAATTTTTAATATGAGAGCTGAGTCCGCGCACTACCTGAGTGGATACTTCCAGCCGAATTCCCGACATTCCGATGGGATCTTTGATACCGATCTGATTGTCAATGGAAAAAGTCTTTGGAATTACATGCAAAACTTCATAATTTACCGGAGCCGCCACCGAGCGCGCGGCTTCTATTACTCTCTCAACGTCATTTTCCTGAATTTCTCCGCTGGTTCTGGAAATCGCGATCACGCCATTGCTTTCCTGAGAATTGATATGAGTTCCTCCCAATCCGACCCAAGCATTTTCAATCGGAAGGCCGATCATTCGTTCGGCTTTTTCCAAACAAGCGGAAATACTGGAAACCGCGTCTTCAATACTAACAACCGAGCCTTTGTTCAGGCCGGCTGACGGGACTTCCACCACGCCAATGATATTCAATTGTTCGGCTTCACTGTTCTTTGTGATTTGCCCTACCACTATACGAACATTGGCAGAGCCAACATCCAAGCCGGTTATTATATGTTCTGCCATAAATAATGAATGTACAAAACTAATAGTAAAAACTATCTTTTTGTCGTTTTTTTGTTTTATTTTTGTTTTTTATCATGAATCCCGCTCGATCGCGAGCTGGATGCTAATACCAGTATAGAATAATTTTTAAAAAACTCCAACTAACAAATTTATTCACATGAACAAAAAGTTATGTGAATTCGAGCAATTTTCTAGTTCAAAAAATACGGAACAAATATAAGCAAAGCAATCGCCGCGCTCGCCATTGCGGAAACCAGAACAACCGCTGACATAATATCCTTTATTTCTCCTACATATTCATGCAGTCGAGGCTTGAACATATCCACAAGCCGTTCAAATGCGGTGTTTAACATTTCCAGAATAATCACTGCCGCGATCATCAAAATTATCAGGCACCATTGCCACAACTTTATCTGCAAATACACTGACAAAAAAACCACAACCATGGTCGCAATCAATTGAAGACGGAAATTCTGTTCCTTTTTCACCAAAAAAGAAAAACCTCGGAAAGCGAACTTAAAACTCCGCGCCAATCGCTTTAAATTAATCATAAAATAATTTTAATATTTTTTTCTCCAGCGCTTCCATTTTTTCAGCTTCCGTCTCTTTTTCATGATCATAACCGAGCAAATGCAGATAACCGTGAAGCGCCAATCGCGCCAATTCATCGGTCAATCCGTTTTCAGCCTGGCGTTTTGCCCGGCTCGGACTGATAATAATCTCGCCCAGCGGTTCTTCCGGCAATTCAGCGCTCGGCTCTCCGCAAAAAGACAAAACATCGGTCGCCTTGTCTTTCTTCCTGTAAATGCGATTCAACTTCTTGATCTGATAATCGGAAACCAACGCAAGAGAGATCAACTGTTTCTTGTTAATTTTCAATAATTTTTGCGCTAAACTCAATAAATCATTCAATTGCTTTTTCGGCGCTCTAAATTTTGTCTGATTATTTATTTCCAGTATTATCATAATTCATCAGTCTTTCGGCAATAATATTATTTCGTCAAAAATTGAAAACTGTTTACAATCATGCCAAACAATGCCGGAAAATCAGCTGTTTCCTTCAGACCGATATTATAATTGATAATGTAAACTGTGTCCTCTTTTGCCAGATAAACGGTAAAAGCATCCGGACTTTCGATCACTGTCAATTTTTCAGTTGTGGTATAGGATTTCAAATCGGATTTGTTTACATCCGGAGCTTTTTCCAGATACCAATCTTCCAGACTTTGCTCCGGCGCTTTTTCCGACATCAGAACATTTACAAATTCATTGCGCGCTGAAGTGATCATAACATCTCGACCGGCTTCATCCACAGCATTCAAAAGCCATGTGGACGGATACAAGAGACTATAACCCCATTGTTCATTTGTATATAATTTCACAAAATCTTTTTCCGACAACATGACAGCTGTCGCGTCAATCGGGCTGTAAAGATTTTTCAATTCACCTCCATCCGGATAACCATCGCCGTCAGTGTCTGACAATCCCGCGTTAGTTCCGATTAAATTTTCCTCAACATCAGTCAATCCGTCTTTGTCAGTATCAAGACTGCCAACCATGGAAAGAGCTGTTTGGCGAATTTTAGATGGATCAAATGCTTCTATTTCCGGAATTTCCTCTTCCGCAACTTCAGTTTCAACTACCGGAATCTCCGTAATTGCGACTTCCTCTTCCGGAACAACAGGAACTTCAACTGCCGGCGCGGCCGGCGCTTCGCCCAACTGCGGAGTCACTGCCGGAGCCGGTGTTTGCATGCTTTGATACAAGAGCCAGGCAGAACCGGCGACAAGCACAACCAAAATTATTATCACAATGATTGTCAATCCTTTTTTACCGCCCTTCTTTTCTCCGGCCGGAGCGGCAACATTTCCCGAAACGCCGGCAGATGTTTTTACTCCTTGATAATATTCCATTGGCATGGTGTGAATAACTTCCGCGCCAACAGGTTCAGCGGTTTTAACAGGAGCGCTCGCTTCCATCGGTTGAGCCGGTGCAACGGGCGGCGGAGGCGCGGCAACTTGCGGTGCCGGAACTGCGGCCGGCGTCGGTTGATTTTGTTTTGGTGTCAAATCATCGAACATACAATATTTAAAATAAAAATTAATTCGCAATGAATTTTTATCGTTTCATGGCGGTGTAGAGACGCATTGCAATGCGTCGCTACATCGCCATGAAGCGATGACGGCGGCGTGTGTTTTGTCGCGACAATATACGGCGCGGCGGTAAGTAGCGGCGGGTCTAGACCCGCCGCTACTTACCGCCGCTACACATTTTCAAAAAATAAACAATTACAATTTCCCCGGACCATTCGGATTATAACCGCCGTCCACCTCGTCGCCATCGCTGTAAGTATCTTTGTCAGTATCAGGATCCAGCGGATTTGTTTTGTGAACTTTTACTTCATCATAATCAGACAAACCGTCTCCGTCAGTATCAACAACTTTTTCATCTGTTTTCAATTCCATTTCTTCAGCATCAGTCAGTCCGTCTCCGTCAGTATCAAGACTATCATTGGTCGGCGCAACATTCGCCTCCACCGGTTTTGGAATTTCAACCGCAGGCGTCGGAGTCGGCTTTGCGGGCGCCGGTTCTATTGTTTCTTTTATAACTTGCACATTTTGATCGACAATGACAAAAGGATTTTTTTCTCCTTCCAAGCGCGCCGATATAAATCCATACAAAACATAACCCGAAGCGCCGAGCAATATTAAAAGCAATACAAGCACGGCAATCCATTTCACTTTTCCGGGACTTGACGGCGCGGGCATTGCCGGCTGAGTCGGCATATTTGCCGCTGGCGGAGAAACCGGAGCCGACGGTTTAATGTTTTCATAAATATCAACAACTTTTTGTTCGCCTGTCGGTGCCGGGTTCAATGGTTGTTGCATCGGAGCCGAAACATTCGGCGCGGGCGCAACCGGCGGAGGCGTTGGAACCGCGGGTTGCGGTACGGAAGCTGGAACCATTGGTTGAGGAGCCGGAGCCGGCGGAGTTGTTGATTGCGGAGCCGGAACAGCTGGCTGAGTCGGCGCACTTGATTGCGATTGATCATCAAACATAATATTTTTCTATTATCGATTTAATTATTTACACACAGGGAAAGCAAGCCCCGGCACAACACTGTAATTGTAAGTATAACCGTCGGAGTTTGTTTCCAATCGATATTTCAATTCATAACAATTTTGCAAGCCTGAAGCGGAAGCTTTGTATGAATAAACCGGATGATCGGTTTCATGCCCGGCGTAAATATTGGCAAAAAGCTGATTACTGCTATTATAACATGTTTCGCCGTTATAGCCTTGGGCGCAGTTGACGCAGGCAAATCCCGGAACAGCGCATTGATAACTCAAATCCGGACATTTCAAAATCGGAGTTTCGTCCTCGACCGAGCAAATTTCACCGGTATAATCGCCGCTCTCCGCCGGTGTTTCCCATTTGAAATGATTCTCCGGATCTCTCGGCAATTCCGCGCCGAGTTCCCGACCCAATTCTCCCTGCCATGACGGCCAAACGCTGAATGTTTGTCCGCGGACATAAGATCCCGATTCGAGCATTGGGACTTTATTTCCATGAGCATTCTTGTAATTTTCCAGATAAATTCTCATCAAAACCATGTCGCTGATTCTCTTTGTATCGCGAATGATTTGCGATTTGTCCGGATCAGAGCTCGCGTCGCGGTTCAGATTGAACTTGATGTATTTCACCATTTGGCTGTAAATGTTCATTGTTTCCGCGCCGGAATTTCGGGAATAACCCAGCAAATAAATATTATTGTAAACCGTCTTGTTAGCGGAAATATTGGCCGCTGAAATATAAATGCTCGAACCGTCCTGCGCCGCAGCATAACAATTTCCCTGAAGATCGCAATCCACTTCCACTTTTGAAGTGCTCGCAGCCGGATTCGGCGCATAATTCTGATACCACACATCAGGCGGCAATGCTTCCGGATTTTCATAAATTCTGAGAGAAATAACATCAGCTGACGGAATTCCGTCCGGAGTGAAGAAATATTGCGCCAAGAGTTTCGGCTCCTCAGCCGGATCATCGGCGGAAACGCATTTTTTGTCATCCGGAAAATCAATCAATCCGTTTCGATCATTGTCAATTCCGTCTCTGCATTGATTCTCGGATTGAAGACGCACTTGCTCTGCCGCCGCTCCCACATCCGAGCCGAATTGGCTGAACAGATTTACATAATTAAATGAACCGCCAGAACAATGATCATCTCCGGTACAAACGCCGATCGCGTTTTGCTGATCATCGGAATTTTTCAAATTATGTTCAAAATCAAGATGAACAATCAAATTCGGATCATTCTGATCAGTTAAAACATATTGATTTGCAATTATCTCTCCGGTTGTTCTTGCCGTTTTCCAAATTCTAAAATCTTCCAAATACCCGTTCAAGCCTCTATCCGGAGTTCCAAAAGATGAACCCACATAAATATCTTTATTCTGAGAAACGCCAGCTACAGGAAAGCTGGAAGCAGCAAAATTGCTTCTTTCTCCATCAATAAAAATCTGATACTGCAATCCTCCCGGATGTTCTCCGTCATAAACGACCGAAATTGCATGATACCCTGCAGAAACCGATTGCGTTGTCTGCAATTTGATGGAATTTAACTGACCATATCTCAGATTCCAATAAACTTTGTTTACCAATCGACCATTTTCCTGAATCGGAAACAAACCAATCAAAATCTGCGGACATCCTCCGGGAACGGCAGCTTCACAATTGAGATTTTTCGTAAAAATCGGTTGAAACACTTGCCCCGACGGCTCCGGCACATATATCAGTGATTCAATAGTCCACGGTTTGCTGAAATCTGAAAAGTCCAATTTATTTTGCAAAGCGTCGGTATATGGAATTCGCAATTTATCGTTTTGATCAAATTTAATGGCAAATCTGTTCGGCGGGATTGCCACTGCCGGCGATTCTTTCAATTTCGGCAGATCATCCGTCGTGTCATTTCCTTCGCCGAAATCGCGGCAGTAGAAGAGACCGACATTATATTCTTTTTCATTCAGATGAACCGGTACTTTTGTTCCCGTTCCGGTTTCATATTCCAACAAATCCCATTTATCCTCTTCAAAATGTTCCGGCGACCATGGATTCTCGCAAATCATCATTTCTATTGTTGCCGCGCCTTCGACAAATGCTCCGGTCGAATCAGCGGAATTAACATCAGCGCAAACGCAATTTTCCGCGCCTTCCGCACAGGCGACCGCCGGATCCTGCGTCGCGTCGCGGCATACGCGGCGAATCTCGCCCAGAAAACCGCCTTGGTCAAGGCCCAATTTGTCAACCGTTATCACCGCTTTCGCGTGAATCTGAGTTTCTCCGTTTTTCGCCGTTGTTGTCACTTTAACCTCGTTTTTATTCTTTTTATCAGATCCGTTCTGCACAACATTGCAAACTTCCTCATCCTGTCCTTCCACCGCTTCCATCGAACAAATTTTCCCGACAATGGAAGAATCATCGGTTCTCCATTCCCAGCGCCAATCATAAACTCCGGGAATTGCCTGAATCAAATTTCCTTTGCTCTTGGCGATTGCCCTGTAATCTTCCACATGATCCTGATCGAGAATCAATCGGTAATCAGGATCCAGACTCACCTGATCGAGCTTGCAAACTTCATTGCCGGTTGAAAATTGAGTGGTGAATTGTCCCAAAACATCGCCGCAAATATTGGTCATGTCATCCATTACAACCAAGATTTGTTTTCCGGCGGGCAGAGCTTGTTTCGGAGTAATCATAATGGCGGTTCTTCTGTCAGCCGGATTTTGCTCGCCCGTGCTCTCAACCGAAACATTATCTATCTCAATACGGCACAAATAAGCTTCCTGCGCAAATGTCACTTTTGCCAATAAATTCTTCAGCGCCAATTTCAATCTCTGGAAAAATCCCATGGCAGTCTCCGCCGGACATGCCTCTGCGCTCAAATAAAATAATTTTATATTTGTTGAAATATTTTGCTCTCCGATTTTCTTGTTGAACGGAATATAAATCAATGCATTCCGGCAAACACCCGCCGAATTTCTAGCCGGAACTATGTTATTCACATCCATGCGAATATCCGGAGACACGCATTGTCTGTCGCGAAAAGTCAATTCCGTTGTTCCTGTTTTTGAAATCGGATTATCGCCCGTTTCAGTGCCGGTGGCGCTGATATCGGTGCTGTCCTGCGCATAATGCTTTTCCGGATCATACAAATTCAGAATATCAATATTGCCGACAACCGTTGCCGACTGATACGGACTCTGACCGATGGACTGACCGCCCGGCTCGCATTGATCATCCTCTCCGCTTCCAACAATTCCATCTCCGCAGGCAGAGCCGGCTTCAACCGATGAACCTTGATTCAGACATTTTCCATTGCAATATGAAGGAAATCGACAGACGCATCCCTGATCAACGCCATAGACGCAACCGGAACCATCGGCTTTTTTGCATTCTGACTCGCATTCTTCATTTCCATCAATCGTTCCATTTCCGCAACAATTCTCCGTCACCGCGCCGATACAGCTCGTAAATCCTCTCCACAAACATCTTTCATTGCAATCCGGATTGTCAGCCAATGAACAGACACAGCCCTGAACTCCGTAAGCGCAAGCTGAATTATTGGCGTTTTTACAAATGGCTTCGCATTCTTCTCCGCCTTCCAGCTCTCCGTTGCCGCAGAGCGCTGACGCCGCCGGCTCTCCTTTTTTATATTTTGAACCTTCATTTAAACATTTGTTCGAACAACCGTCTCCATTGGAAGTATTGCCGTCATCGCAATCTTCGCCTTCTTCCACTATTCCATTGCCGCAGACAAATCCGGCAGCGGTTCCCGCTTTCAAACAACCGGCAGTGCAAGCAGGATCCTTTGCCACGCAAACGCAACCTGCATCTTCATCTTCCGGGTCGCAGGCTTCGCCATCTTTCAAGAATTGACAAGCGAAATCGCATTCTTCCGTATATGCAATATCTTCGATCGAATAAGTTCCGTCTTCCCTGCCGTTGCCGCAACATTTTTCATTTTCCGCTCCGGTGCAAAGATTCGGCACCGCCTCGCGCAAACAGTTGGCGGAACAACCGTCTCCATTGGCAATGTTATCAATTACATCGCATTCTTCACCGCTTTCCCTGATCCCGTTTCCGCAAACCGATGCCAAAGAACCGCTGCCTCTGGACAAACATTTGTCAGTGCAAAATTCCGGCAACCCCAAATGATAAAGCGTATCGGAAATTGTCGCCACATTCGGCTTGCCGCTCATCCATGCCCAAGTATAATCATATTGATTCAAAATCTGTCCCTCCGGATCGCAAGCATCCGGCGCGCTCCTCGGCAGAGCTGAATATGAGATTCTCTGTTCCTTCGTCTCGCTGAGATAACTCTGAGGCATGACTGAAACCGAATTGATCCGGCATTTCTCTTCTGTATTTTTTGTTTTGAAAACCCAGCTGAACGAGTCCGTTGTTCCTTGTTCCGCTAGCGCGGTGCTGTAATTCAAACCTGTCAGATCGACTCCGCTCGCACTCTGAGTATTTCCGGAGATTACCACTCGATAAAATTTGTTCGGCAGTAATTCGTTGCTCGGATTTACAGTCAATCGGTTGGTCAGTTTTCCCTCTGCGTCCAATTCGAATTGATAATTCGGAATACTTCCCGCCAAATCAACTTCATCAAAAGTGACGCAATCGGCGCCCGCTCTGCAGGCAAACAATTTAACATTATCCGTATTCAAGGTTTCAGACCCGTCGACAGCAACATTAATCAAACTTGAAGATTTCATCTGAATATTGAAATCAGCGCCAAAACCGGCATTAATGCACGCTTCATCGCAAGCCGGAAAATATGAAACCACTTTCGGATCAGCGAATTTTATTTCCAGTTGCGCGTCCTTTGAAACATTGCCGGCAGTACGGAAAATCATTGAATCGGTCGCGATGGTTGCGTATGCTCGCACTCCGACAAGTTCATCAACGGTTGTTTCCAAATTTACCGGATTCGCTTTTGCCTCGGCTGACAATCCGAAAATTCCAATATCTTTTCGCAATCCATCTTCATCGAATGCGTTTCTCTGGAATGAAACTCGCTCGCTGTTCTCCCGCGGATCATTCGCCGTCCAGCGCCAATTTTCATCCATTAGCGAAATATCCTGGCACTGATATTGTCCGGAAACCATGAAAGATTCCGTGTCATCCAGTGAATCAATCAAACCTTTGATCGGCTTCATCAACAATGTATCGGCAGAACACAATTCCGGCAAAGTTCTGAATTGCCATGAATAATCTCTGGGCATGAATTCTCCTTTTTCTGTCGCAATACCGTCCGCGCCTCCTTTTATTTCAACTTTATACAATGTATTTTTGAACAAATTGGCGTAAAATCTTGGACCCTCCGCTATCGGAGCCGCTCCGCCCTTAAACAAAGACTTATTCAAAGTTCTGGCCAAATGAAATTCAGTCAACTGTTTTCCGGAAACTTCACACTCGCAATTCGGCGTTCCGGCGGCGCAAGAACTTCCGTTTCTGAGACAAACGGCAGATTCATTGGTCGTGCCGATATCATTCGGATCAATCGCCCCGACCGGCTGAGTAATGCAATTCTCTTCGCACTTGTCCAGATCGCATTGGCCGAGATCAACGGTGCAAGTGCAGGCAGCGGAAGTTTCAACGCATTCTTCACTTTTATTTTCCTCGCATCTCAGCGTACGCAGAGGATACTCGCATTTTTTTATCGTAATATTATTATTCAATGTCGCTGAATTGATAATCATGTTAAAAGTTCCGGAAATCATTCCATTCGGACAAGCGTCAATAGAACCTCTGAACGGCGAAGGCGATTGCGGCAAATATCCGCGAGTGCAGGATCGCTCCAATATTTTCGGGACTTTCGGCAAGGAGCCGGTGCTCACAATCCAGGCAAACTCAGAATCAGCGCCCTCTGCCGGAGCAACGCATCCGTCTGCAAGGTTTGCGCAAATTCCGGTTGCGCAACATATTCTTCCTTCACCGCAACTTTCTCCGCTGCAACTGCCGACAGTAAAATGAACTTCATTGCTTTTCTGCGCATTATCATTATTCTCAACATAAACTTTTCCGGAAACCGCTTCAGCCGGAATACGCGCTTTCTTAATGGCAGTGTTAGCCCAAGCCGCAGTTTCAGTCACCTCAATTCCCGGATCATCAGCCACTCCTGTTTTGGCAAATTTAAGTGTGTAATTCGCTTTCGCTCCGAAATTTTGTCCGCTCAAATCCACCAAAATTCCTCGCGGACCATTGTCCGGAGAAATAGAACAAATCGCCGGACCGGCAGACTCTTCATTTACCGCCAAATTCTTCGGTTCACTGCGAACAGCATCGGAAGTCACCAGCACAACGCCGTAAGTTCCGGCCGGCAGAGTATCGGAAATTTTTACTTTTACCTCAGAATCATTCCAGCTGTTATTCTCACAACCAAGGCCGGCATTCGTTTTTTCTCCAGCCGCATCCAACAATTCCACCCAGCCGACTTTTGTTCCGAAATTTTCTCCGCTCAGAGTAATAATTTGTCCTTGTGGCGCCGGACTCGGCGAAATTTCTTTTATTTCCGGCAAATTCTCCAACACGGAAATTCTGAAACGAACCGGATTGCTCACAATAAAAGTGCAGACGCAACCGTCTGTTCCTTTTTCACATTCTTTATTATCAACATTAATGCAACGCTCGCCCTGGCTGACGGAAACATTTACCAACCCTGATTTTAAATTCGGAATTTGTATTTTTGTAATTCTATCTCTAGTCCATTGCGCGCCAGCTGACAACTGCGTGGGATTTTCTCCGAAATAAACGCGATATTCCGCCGCGCCCGGATCATTGGACGAACCAAAATTGGTTCCGTTCGCCACGACGCTCTGTCTCAGATCGCCGGCCAGACAATTGGAGCACTCCGCTCCTTCGCAAACGCAATCTTCCCGCGCAACCGAGCACAATCCCGGATATGTCAGCGTTTCATTTATTACAAAATCTTTTTTCCACCCGCGATCATTTATTGTGTCATCATATTTATTGTCCTTGTTTACAATTTTAATCGGACCGTCGGTCGCGCCTTCCGGCACTTTTGCGATCACTTGCCGGTCAGACCAAGCGAAATTATCAGCGCAGCCCATTTCCGCTTCAATATAAACCGGATTATTGTCACTATCAAGTCCGCCGGTAAAATAAACTTTGCTTGTTCCGGCGACAAAATTTTTAAATCCCGAACCGTAGACGGAAACCAGATTTCCCGTTGCGCTCTCATCGGGCGTCACATTTGTAATTACCGGCAAAGCAATACATTTATTCGGTTCATCAACGCCTTGCTCGGCGCAATAATATCCGCTCGCGCAATCAACATCATCGCGGCAAGCGCCGTCGCAAGCTCCGCACTCGGCTCGTCCGCAAACAGCGACTCCGTCTTCAAAACATGATTCAGGCAAAACTTTCACTCTTATTTGCTTTGTCGCGGAATGATCATCCACATCATCAGCCTTTGCTTCCAGAGTATGCATTCCTATTGCCAGATCCGCCGTGTCCCATTCAAAGGAAGATTCTCTCGGCGTGGCTCCGTCTTTGCCTTCTTCTGCGACCAGCTCGCCGTCAGCGGAAAATGAAATCGCGCTAATGCCCGAATCATCGACAGCCGAAATATTCATATCAACAAAATCATTGACAGAAACCTTGGCTCCGTCCAGCGGCGAAGTGAAACTGACTTGCGGCGCGGTGACATCAACATTTTCACCGGTTGTAAAATCCGATCGGCACACACTGCCGGGAGCGCAAGACAATCCCTTTCCGCCGGTCGATTTTATTTCCGTCGGAACAAGAGAGACCGAATATTCGGTATTCGCGCCAAAACATTTTAAATTATCATTCGGCGCCGGACATTTTTCAGATGGAGTAAATACAACTTTACTGCCAATGACCACAAAATCGCCGGCAACCGCATTACCCTCTTTGTCAATTATCTTTACTGTTTGATCATTAATTGTTCGAGAATTTACGGTCGAAGAAAAATTGATGCGGACTTTTACATTTCGCACTTTCAATTCAGTACTCGGCGAAATGGATCGTCCGACAAAAGATCGGACATTAGCGACTTGCAAACCGCCGATCGGCGCCGCGCCTTGAATTTCAACTCCCGGTCCGGCCTGCAAACCGGTTGCTTCTGACAATCGGCTGATAACAAAAGATGTAATCGCGTAAGCTGAAAAAACAATTGCCAAACCGATAAAAGAATTGATTAAAATTTTCTTTGCTTTCGCCACTTTCGCCTCTTCTCCTCCGCTCGTCATGTAAACAAAGCCGCCGTACAAAACCAAAACAATCGCGATCACGCCGACAAAACCGAGAATAATTCTGATAATATTGCCGATCGTCACGCGCAGATCAACTCCGGCTGAAAGTCCGGTCGCCTCGCCCACTGTTTCCACTCCCAGATCCGGCGCCTGAGCAAACACTCCGCTTGCAAATGAAAATCCGCTGACAATTATGAAGAATATTATCAGCCATTTAATCAATTTTTTTATTTTTCCTTCGTTAAACATTTTATTTTTATTTTAAATTTTTTCCTTTTACTCCGCGCTCGGAAGAGGACAAGAATCCGCCGACACCTTTTGCAATGGGAAATTCGCTTCGTTCAAATTCGGACAACAAGAAGTTCCCGATCCCGCATCCGTGCAGTCAGCAAACGATTTTGTCGGACTGAAACAATTTTGTCTGGAATCCCGCACCGTTGATTTGATAATCGGCGTATATTTCGGCGAAGCATTCGCAGTCTCCGGACTGAACGCGCCATGATTAATTTCAATCTTAGCATCATCAACTTCACCGTCAGCCGTTTCTCCCAGATTCGCGTCAAACCAAGAAGTAAAATCTTCTCCAATCAAAGCAACCTCCCGATCAACCGATTCCGCGTCCAATCCTTCATTGAAAGTCGCAGACAAAATAACATTTACCGGCAATGAATCGCTGGCATTGTTCGGTTCAAGCAATGTAATCCAAGGCGGAGTCAAATCAAGCGAATCGCCGGTTTTGAATTTCCATTGAAAATCATCGGTGAGCGGACCGTCGCATTTATCATTAGCATTTCCATCCAGAGAATTTCCCGCCATATCCATAATTCCCGTGCCCGGAGTGCCCAGACAGCCTTCGATCAAATCAGCTGCCAATGCTTTGCCGGTAATTTCAACATTGCTCGGCAAGCAAAATACCGGCTCGCCGCAAGAATTTTCTTGCACTCCCTCGCACGGAGTATTGCTGATAAACTGAATTGTTTTATAACTATTGATTCCGACTTTCCAGTCGCCGGGAATATGATTTGTTTCACAATCATCTTTTGCATGATCCGGACCGAAGAGCTGCGCTTCATTGTCATTGTCAGCCGCATTGCACACCTGCTCCTGGCTCAACGGAGGAATCACCGGTTCATTGAAATTTATTGAAACTATTTGATTCAAATACACATAACCTTGTTTGTCCAACGCTCTATCGCTCACATCAGGATATTCATGATCAGCCGGCACAACCGAACGAATCTGCGGCGGAATATTGTCAATGGTCGTGTTTGTCAGAAATCTCCATTTGTAATCAGGCGTTGCCAGATTAAAAATGCTTTGGCCGTCCGATCCTTCTCTCAGAATTCCGGAGGTTAACTGAACAATATAAGAAACTTCATTTTCCGAACTGCCCATATGTTCATTGGCGCTTTGGCCGTACGGATTGAAAATAATTGTCCTGTGATCAGCGGTAATCATCGCATAACCGGGAACTTGTAATTCCGCGTTGCCCGGAACTTCCTTGCAATCCATCATTTTTTCTTCCGCGCACCCGAAAACCTTGAATGATTCGGTCAGCGAACCGCATATTCTTCCATCCGCCATTGCCGGACATGGATAAGCCGCGTTCGCAGATCCGATGACAGACGCCGGATCAACCGGCAAACGAAATGTCACAAGAATCATTGAATTGCGCGGCACTCCGGTCTGCTCGGGCAATGGATAATGGCTCTGAATCACCGAGCCGAAAGCTCCGCCTGATAAACTTACTCCCGGTCCGCCTCGTCCGGCGATTGTAACTCCGCCTCCGCCACCGCCCGCGCCGACCAATCTATTGACAACAAAAGAAACGATCGCGTAAGCGGAAAAAATTATTACCAATCCTATGGCTCCGTTTATCATCCATTTTTTTGCTTTTTCCACCTTGGCCGGCTCTCCTCCGCTGGTCATGTAAAGCGCGCCCGCATACATGACAATGATTATCGCGATCGCGCCGACAAAACCGAGCGCGATTTTGATAATATTTCCAATAATTACTCTGGGATCCTGCGCCGTGAGTATCGTTTGCTCGCCCACCGCAGTCAGTCCGGCTGTAATCTCAGACTCCGCCGCTTGCGCGTGAACCGAAACCGGCGAAAATAAAAAAATCGCCAAAACAAATATAAAACAACCGGCAGTTATCTTGATTATAAAATCCAACTGATTTGATTTTATTTTGTTTGGCATCAATTCCTCGCTGTCCTGTATTTACAGAACGGAATTATTTTTTATTTTTCTTTTAACAACTCTGCTTTTTTTATTTCACTAATTCTTCCAATGATTTATCTCTCTATAATTTCTTTCACAATACCGCTCACAGTATTTCCATCCGCTTTTCCTTTTAATTCTTTCATTGCCGCTGACATTGCTTTGCCGAAATTTTTTCTGTCTTCTTCCGGCAAATTTTGAATCGCCGCCTCCGCCAGCGCTCTGACTTCTTCGACCGGCGCTTCATCCGGCAAAAAATCTTGCAGGATTTCGATTTCCGCTTTTTCTTTGTCAGCCAATTCCCTGCGTCCGCCTTGTTCAAAAGCCACAACAGATTCATTGCGCTTTTTTATTTCATTGCGAACGATGGAAACAAAATCCTCCTCTGTCAATTCCCGCTTCAGCTCAATGGATTTATTTTTCAATCCGGCTTTCAGCATGCGCAGAGTATCTATCGTCAGACTGTCTTTCTTTTTTAATGCCTCGGTAAAAACCGCGTCAATTTCTTTGAATGATTTCATAAGATAATTATACAATATTTTATTAAAAATGAGAATCCACAGGCAGCGGCGGAGAATTAAGATTAAGATTAAGGAGAAAAATTAAGGAAATAAAAATCCAAGCCCTAATTCTTAATCTTATCCTTATCCCTAATTCTTTCACCGCAACGGCGCCGGCGGAGAATCGAAAACATTTCATCCGATCGCCGGCCGTACGGAACAAAAATCTTTGTTCCCCGTTTTCATTAAAAAAATTTTAAATTATTCATAAATAAAATATCAACGCAACATCCCGCGCAAAATAAAAAAATTCCGCAAACTGCGGAATTTTTTGAATGAATTCGAATTTAATATCGTCGTCTTCGCTGCGGTTCTTCCGGCAATCGGCCGATCTTTTTCATGTATTCATGCGTTTCCCGTTTTTCTTTTTTCACGAGAGCGCTCTTCCGGCGCATGTTTCGATTGACATCGCCCTTGAAAAAACGAATCTTCTTCGCCTGCAACAGCAAACCGCTCTGCATCAGCCGCTTGTTAAAGCGCCGAATAAAAGCTTCAAAAGTTTCGCCTTTTTTTCTCTTTGAATAAACCATTGTTTCGACTCCTTCTAGTAAAAATTTAATTATATTAACCACCCGTCACACTGAGCCTGCCGAAGTGCGCATTCGCCTAAAACGCCATCACCGCCCGTCACGCTGAGCCTGCCGAAGCACGCTCTTCTCTGTCACGCTGAGCCTGCCGAAGCGCACCTTCACTTAAACGTCGCCCACATATTACCGCAAACATTCACTTCCGTCAAGATCCCCTATTTCTTCAACTTTTTCTTCAACTCAGCCACCACTCTCTTCGCGTTCACCACTTCCTGAATTCCGCTCTCCATGTCGCGCAAAATAACGGTTCCCTCTATCACTTCCTTTTGTCCGAGAATCAACACGAATTTCGCGCCGAGCTTTATCGCCGTATCCAGCTGAGCTTTCAGCGCGCCTTTTGTGAGATTTGCTCTGACTGAAAAATTTTCCTTGCGCAAAGCTTCAAAAAATGAAAAAGTCTTTTGTCTCGCCTGCTCGCTGATCTGAGCGACAAACACATCCGGCGCCGGCAAATTTGGAATTTCGCATTTGTTCACTTTCATCCGGCTGATCACTCGTTCGATTCCCATTGTAAATCCCGCGGCCGGCGTAGCTATTCCGCCCAACATTTGAATCAGATAATCGTAACGCCCGCCTCCGGCCAATGACAGCCGCGCGCTCTCGTCTTCGCCTTCTTTCTTTTCTTGTTTTTCCAGCGGATGAATTTCAAAAACCGTTTTCGTATAATAATCGAATGTTCTCAAAAGCGTTGGATCCAGCTTGTAGGGAATTTTCAATTCATCCAAATATTCCAAAACCTTGAACAAATGATTGCGGCAATCATCGCACAACCAATCCATTGTTTGCGGAGCGTCTTCTTTCAATTTAACGCATTTGACGCTCTTGCAAATTAAAAATTTCATGGGATCTCTTGTCATCCTCTTTCGGCAATCCAGACAAACCGCGCCTCTTTTTGATTTTAAATATCCGCCCAGCGCTTTTGCGTATTCCACGCGGCAGCTCGCGCATCCGATGCTGTTCAGTCTGATCTCCGAATCAAGTCCGAAATTTTTCAATAAATAATGTCCGATAATAATCAATTCCGCGTCAACCGCCGGCGACTTGTCTCCGATAATTTCAAAACCGACCTGAGTGAACTGGCGCAACTTTCCGGCATCGACTTTTCCCCGCCTGAACATCGGGCCGCAATAATAAAGTTTAATCGGCTGAGGCTGATTGTCCATATTATGATCAATATAAGCTCGGCAAGTCGACGCTGTTCCTTCCGGCCGCAACGCCACTTTTTCTCCCTTGTCAATGAAATGAAAAATTTCTTTTTCCACAATGCCTCCTTGCTTGAAAAGAGTATGATTGAACAATTCATATTTTTCGAGGAGCGGAGTACGCATTAATCTGAAACTGTAATCGCGCACAACTTTTTTTATTTGTCCCTCCACAAAATCCCAATATTTTTCTTCAGGCGGAAGCACATCTTTCATCCCTCTTAACAAGGGCGGAGTTTTGATCACTTTTATTTCTTCCTGAGGCTGTTCTTCTTTTTTTCTTCGAGGCATATTTTTTTAATTCAAAAATTATAAAAGAAATTTCTAATTGTTTTCAACGGTTATTCCATAATCAACTTCCGGAAAAACGGTCAATCGCCAGATCGGCCAGCCGCGCAACCAGACTTTGCCGACGATAAGTTCGCGATTGAGCGGACCGAAACTTCGGGAATCCAAACTGAATTCTCTGTTATCGCCCATAACATAATATTCGTTTTTATTCAATTCCCATGTCTTGGGACCGCCCAGATGCAGACCTTCCGGCAAATATGCGCTCTCATCTATCATAAACTTTTTTCCTTCCAGAGTATAAATATAAATATGCTCATCAACTATTTCTATTTTTTCGCCCGGCAATCCTACAATTCTTTTAATAAAATATTGGCTCGGATCTTTCGGATAACGAAAAACCACAATATCTCCTCTGTTCGGCTCGCCGATGGGGACTATTTGTCCGTCGCTGAAAGGAATCTTCAAACCATAACTTATTTCATTGATAATCAAATATTCATTGTCATAAAAACTGGGCTCCATTGACGCGCCCTTGACATAAAACGGTTTTATCAGAAAATATCGCACCGGTAAAATTATCATCAGTGAAATAACCACCACCTTTAACAAATCCCAAACAAAATGTATGACTTTTTGCATTGGCGTTAATTCTTCGAAATAATCTCTTTCATCAAAATCCATAAGCTTTGAATAAATATTCCATTCAATTATTTTAAAATAAAAATATAAACTGTTCTTTTTCTAAAATCACGTTTTCGATCTCGATTTTCTTCATGCGCAAACTTCCGAAAATCTCTCAAATTTTTTTCATAAAAAAACCAATCGAACCTCGAGCAACAGAACATTTACCGGAGATTCCAATACAAACGGAATTATATCATTGCAATCTTTTTTGGGCAAGAGCAATGCTTGTCAGATGAGTAATATTGTTATATAATAAGGCGGTATATGGAATAACTTTCATACAGCGCATTGTTTTATTTGAAAATGGCTGTTTTTTATAATAATCATTTTATGTTCGATAAATCAAATAATCCGAAAGAAGAAGATATTGAACTTTCAAAAACAAGAATCAATCTGCTTTCAGCGGACTCAAATACCGGCCCGCGAAGCGCTAAAATATGGGGCGTCGGCAAATTCGTGCTCTATCTCACTGTCATCTGCTTTATCGCTTTTTTGGTTTTCTCCTATCAAGTGCTCCTGACCGGCAGCAGCATCACGGAAATGTTTAATGGAAAACTGAATATTTTCAAACAATTGAACACTTGGGCCGGAGAATCCGGCAAATTGCAAGGAGAAGTTGACGATCGCGTCAACATTATACTTTCAGGAATGGGCGGACCCGGACATGACGGACCGTATTTGACAGACACTATCATTATTGCCAGCATTCAGCCGTCAACAAAAAGAATCTCTTTTATTTCCGTTCCGCGAGACTTGCTGGTGGAAATTCCCGGCTACGGCTGGTGGAAAATAAACAATGCCAACGCTCTGGGAGAACAAAAAAGCGAGGGACAAGGCGGAGCATTATTAAAAGAAGTCATCCAGCGAACATTTGACATGCCCATTCATTATTATGTGCGAGTTGATTTTTCCGGATTTGAAAAAATTATTGATGATCTGCAAGGCGTGAGAGTTTATGTTGACAGGAGTTTCATTGACTACCAATTTCCGGCTGATGATTACAAATATCAAGTCGTTTCATTTGAACAAGGCTGGCACACCATGGACGGAAAAGAAGCGCTGGAATTCGCCCGCTCCAGACACGGAAACAATGGCGAAGGATCTGACTTTGCCAGAAGCAAACGCCAGCAAAAAATATTGCAGGCTGCAAAAGAAAAAATATTTTCTTATAATTTTCTGCTCAATCCCGCGAAGATAAGCAGTCTGACAAAAGAACTGGCCAATCATCTCACCACCGACCTGGAACCTTGGGAAGTCATAAAACTGGCGACTCTGCTGGAAAAATGCGACACGGAAAATATTCTGAGCGGAGTTCTGGACGACAGTCCCGGCGGTTATCTCTACGCGAATGTGGTAAATTCAGCCTATGTGCTCGAACCGAGAGGCGGAGATTTTTCAGAAATTCAAGCGATGGCAAAAAATATTTTCAACGAACAAACCAAAATCACTGAAAAGAAAATCGTTAATCTGGAAATCAGAAACGGAACGGTTATCCCCGGACTGGCATCGCGCAATGCGGAAGAAGTGAAACTCTTGGGTTATCGAGTGCTGAACCTCAGCAACGCGCCGGAACAAACATATCAAGAAACCGTTATTTATAAATTATCAAAACATGACCTGCCTGAAGAAACAAAATTTCTGGCAGACAAATACGCAACAACAATTACCGCGGAATCAATACCCGACTGGATAAATGAAACAGCCGCGCCTGACATTGATTTCATAATAATTCTCGGGAAAAACGCTGACGAATAAAATCTAACCGGAGGAATTTAACCGTATGAAAAAAATACTGCAACCTTATCCGACCGTCGCCATTATCGGCCGAACAAATGTCGGAAAATCCACTGTTTTCAATCGATTGCTGGGAAAAGGCCAATCGCTGGTTTCGAATATGCCGGGGACAACTCGAGATTATCAATATGGCGAATGCCTCTGGCTCGGAAAAAAATTTCTCTTGATCGACACTGCCGGACTGGATGTGGAATCCCAAAAAGAAGTTGATGTCCTGGCAATAAAACAAGCGAAAAAAGTATTAAAACAAGCTGATCTGATAATATTCATGGTAAATGTAAAAGACGGACTCCTGCCCCAGGACAAAAGTTTCGCCCAACAAATTAAAAAAGAAAAAAAGCCGACGATTCTGGTTGCCAACAAAGCTGATTCCGAGAGATACTTCCATCAACTGGGCGACTTTTACAAGCTGGGCTTCGATGAAATCATTGCGATTTCAGGAAAAACAGGAGCCGGCACCGGCGATCTGCTTGATTCAATCTTGGAAAAGCTGGAGAAAAAAATCGAAAAAGCGGAAAAAAAAGTGAAAGAAAAAATAAAAGAATCTCCGGTTTTGATTCGCGTTTCACTCTTGGGCAAGCCGAATGTCGGCAAATCTTCTCTCTTAAATCGAATTATCGGCGAGGAACGAGCCATAGTTTCGAGCCTCCCCCACACAACTCGCGACAGCCAGGATGTAGTAATAGAATATGACAGCAATGATGAAAAATATTTTCTGACATTCGTTGATACCGCAGGATTGGTCAGAAGAAAAAAAATCAAAGCGAAAATTGACAAAGAAAGCATAGAACAAAGTCTCAAAACATTGAAAAAAACCGACTTGTGCCTTTTTGTTATCGATGCCGGCCGGCCGGTGACAGCTGAAGACAAGCATATCACGAGCGAACTCATGGAAAGCAACAAATCAATAATTTTCGTTGTGAACAAATGGGATTTGCTGGAAGACAAAGATGAACACAGCGACAAACAATTCATCCAATATTTGAACGGCACATTTCCCTATCTCACCTGGGCGCCGATCGTTTTCGTTTCAGCGAAAACAGGATTCAAAGTCGATCGCCTGCTGGAAGTCGTGGTGGAAGTTTTCAAAAATCAGCATCGCGAGCTGGAACAAAAACAATTGGACAAATTTCTGGAACATCTGATCAGAAAACGACGGCCGCGCCGAACGCATGAAAAAGGAAAACGATCGCTCTTCATTCACAAAATAAAACAAATCAAAACCGCGCCCCTGACATTCGAACTCGTCACCGACAACGCGAAGAGCCTTGATTTCACTTATCGCCGCTATGTGCAAAATGAATTGCGCGAAAAATTCGATCTCATTGGCTGCGGAATAAAATTGAAAATATCCGAGCCGAATCGAAAGAAACCGCATCAGACGTAGTGGACAAGGAACAAGGAGCAGGGAGCACGTGGCAAGGAGCAAGGAACACTTGGCAGGGAGCACCATTCATATAGCACAGGTAGTGTGTAACAATTTTTGTAGAGGCGGGTTGCACCCGCCTAATCCGGTGAAAA
>JAHIRY010000039.1 GCA_018818405.1 Patescibacteria group bacterium
ATGGGGTGGATGACGGGACTTCCCTCGTTCCGTCTCGGGACAGGCTTCTCGCCCGTCTTTCAGCTAATCTTTGTTTTATATGGGGTGGATGACGGGACTTCCCTCGTTCCGTCTCGGGACAGGCTTCTCGCCCGTCTTTCAGCTAATCTTTGTTTTATATGGGGTGGATGACGGGACTCGAACCCGCGACCACTGAAGCCACAATCCAGTGCTCTACCAACTGAGCTACATCCACCATATTTTTTGATTCACAAAAGCCAGCTTTCGCTGGCTTAAAATTTTACATAAATAAAATCTTAATCCAGCAATAGCCGACAATGATGTGAATGATGGTTTTGGTTAGCTGAATTCATGTTTTTATGGTACATCATTCCGTTTGGATTGTCAATAAGTTGCTCAAATCGGCTTGTCCACATTCAAATTTTTCAATTCATACAAATGGTGCTTCCTCTCCCGATAATATTTCTTGAAATCGAGCGTATTCTTCTGCAACAATTCAACCATAAACCGCCGCCCCAGATATGACGGCATAATTACATAAGCCGCGCCCAAACCATACAGCTTTTCCGCATCAGCCGCGTGATTGGCGACCGCGATAATATTTATTTTTTTGTTTTTCTTTTTTGCGAATGAAATCAACGCGTGATTCAATTCCATTTCCGGAATTGTTGAGATAATCAATTTACAATTTCTCAGAGGAAGACTGTCCAACAATTCAGAATCATCAGCCGAGCCGAACACACAGTTAATTCCTTTTTCCGCCAAAACTTCAATCACTTCCGGATCATGATCTATAACAAGAAATTCTTTTTTCATTTTTCTTAATATCTTTATCAATCCCCCGCCCAAGCGATGACAGCCGAAAACAATGATTTCAATTTTATCATCAATTTGGTTTACTTCAACTTTATAATTTTTATTATCCTTGAAAATTTTCGACAACGGCTTTTTAAAATGTTTGTAAATTTGCTCGTTGTAGCTGATATAATATGTTGAAACCGCTATGGTGATTATTCCCACCATGGTTGCCGGGCCTAAAATACTTGCCGGCAATTGGCCGAGTCCGATGCCCATGCCGATCAAAATCAAAGAAAATTCGCTGATCTGCGCGACGGTCAAGCCGACAAAAAAACTTGTTTTCGTAGTATAACGCAGAGCTTTCATTATTACCACCAAAATAATCGGATTGCCGACAACTACAAACAAGGAGAAAATCAGCACCATCCAGATTGAGCTGGAAATATCCGCCAAATTAACATTGGCTCCCAGCATAATAAAAAATATAATCAGGAAAAAATCACGCAAAGATTGCAATCGCATCGATATTTCGCGCTGATACGGGGACAATGAAAGCGTGACGCCGGCAACGAGAGCGCCGAATTCAAATGAAAAATGCAATTTGTAAAAAATCGTCGCAATAACAAAACACACGCCCAAAGAAAAAATAAACAACAATTCTTTGTTTCCGGCAAAAAATTTATCCACTTTCGGCGTGATGAATTTCATCAGAACATACAACAATCCAAAAATGATTAACAATTTTCCGAATAACATTCCCATTGACGCGACAAAATTTCCACTGCCAATATCGGTTGACGCGGTTAAAAACAAAAATAAAAACAAGACAGCAATATCCTGCACCAGCATGAATCCAATGGAAATTCTGCCGTACAAAGTGTCTTGGGCTTCTTTACTGTAAAGCAATTTTAAAATTATAATCGTACTGCTCAGAGTAAATGCAAAACCGAGATAACACGCGACCATGGGAGCGTATCCCAAAAGCCTAGCGATAAAATAACCGCCGACCGTGGTAAACAATATCTGGCTGACGCCGGTGATGACCGCGACCTTTCCCACTTCGCGAATCAATTTCGGCTGAAGTCCGAGTCCGACGATAAACAATAAAAGCGCCACGCCAATATGAGAGAACGCTGCCATTGATTCTCCGCTCTGAACCAATCCGAGCGCTGTCGGACCGACAACAATTCCGGTAATTATATAACCGATTAGAAGCGGCTGTTTCAACAGCTTCATTATAATGCTCAAAATCAAAGCAACACCCAGAATAACGCTAAGCTGTACGAAAATTTCCGACATTTATTTTTGTTTTTATTTATTTCAATTTTATTATACCACAAAATCGAATTTTTAAAAAACATCCGTATTCTTTTTATTTTGTCCTGCCAAAACAATGAAAGCGTGAAAATCCTGAAACAGCCCGAATTCTTTCGGCAGATTTTCCATAAACAACTTTTGCAAAGTGTGATAATCTTTTTCTTCGGAAATTCCGTATTTCAAACAAATCCGCCGAGTATATTCATCAATGACAAAAATCGGTTTTCCCAAGGCATATAGGAGAATGCTGTCAGCCGTTTCCGGTCCGACTCCGCGCAAAGACAACAGCTTTTCGCGTAAAGTTCCGAGTTCTCCGCGAGCAACGGTGCTTACTCCTCCGTGTTCAACGAAAAATTTTGAAATCTCGAATAAATATTTTGATTTGCTGTTGAAAAATCCGGCCGGCCGAATCAATTCAGCTAGGCGCGGCATATTTTCTTTTCCCAGAGCGAAAATTGACTTTAAGCGCAAACAATCCGCTTTTTTCAAATTATCCAGCGCGTAATTCACATTTTTCCAATTCGTGTTCTGCGTCAGAATCGCGCCGATGATTACCATTTCTTTTTCCGCCAAAGTTTTCGGCCGCTTGCACCAGACCTGCCACTGTCCCGCCGGTTTTTTCATTTTTTTTCGAAGCAAGTCGGATAATTTAAGGATCTTGTTGTTTTTCATATTTAAACTTTTATTCAAACTGTGCTATCATATTTTCATGATAATGGAAATAATAAATTATTTTGCCGAAATAATCGTAAAAGTAATCGAGTTCTCCGGCTATCCGGGAATTTTTTTCCTTATGGCGATTGAAAGTTGCGGAATACCGGCGCCGTCGGAAGTGACAATGCCATTTTCCGGATTTTTGGTTGCAGCCGGAAAAATGAATTTGTACTATGTAATTTTGGCGGGAACATTGGGAAATGTGGTCGGTTCGATCGCAGCATATTGGATCGGACTGAAAGGCGGCCGGCCGCTCATCGAAAAATACGGAAAATATATTTTCCTGTCAAAACATGATCTGGACAAAGCTGAGGAATGGTTTGCGAAACGCGGAGAAATAACCGTTTTTCTGGGAAGATTGTTGCCGGTTGTCAGAACATATATTTCATTTCCCGCGGGAATAGCGGAGATGAATTTCAAGAAATTCGTATTTTACACAACTATCGGAGTGTTGCCTTGGTGCGCGCTGTTCGCCTATCTTGGAGAAAGGGCCGGATCTAACTGGGATTTAATCAGAGAAAAATTGCACGGACTGGACGTTGGTGTGGCACTGGCGCTGGCCGCGGGAATAATCGTTTACATCATTATAAAAAAACGCAAGTCAAAAGTAAAAAATTAAAAGTCTTTGCGAAAAGACTTTTAAAATGCGCTTTTGATTTTTTATTTTTAAATGAATACTTCATCATTCCACCAAAACATCTTCTTTCTTTTCCCGCAAAAAGGAAAACAAATCCTCGACCAGTTCGATCAATAATTTGAACGGCGCTTCAATAATTATATCCATGAAAAAAGCGATCACATTCAGCTTTGAAAATTTTTCCGACATAATTCTGCCCATGCTGACAAACGGCAGAGCGAAAAAATCAACTATAATTCCGATCAAGCTGTCTCGCGTATCTATAACCATCAAATCTTTTATCGGCCGCCTGATTCTGATGCCGAAGAAGCTGACCAAGGTCAAAAACAAGATAAAAATCAAACTGCTGAACACATTGAATCCCAATCGATGCAAGAATGAAAACAAAACCATCAGGGAAAATATAAAAGTCAAACCGTAAATCGAATTGAAAACAAAACGCATGGCTTTGCCCTGTTTTCTCGTATCTTTCAACTTGAATTCTCTTTCGATTTTTTTGTCAAAAGTGATTTCATTGATTGTCTTGACGATCATTTCGGTATTTTCCTTTCGCGGCAAGCGAATCAGGATTGCCACCAAAAACATCAGAACCGGCGGAAATAAAATATTCGTCACAGCGGTGACATAATTTATCGCTCCGCTCAGATAAATATCAGCCGGAAATTCAATTGCCAGCGCCAAAATCATTTTCGTAAAGAAAACATAAACAATACTGCGAACCACTCCTCTTCTCAATTTCACGCTAGCTTGTTTATACCTTTTTTCGCAAGCTTTTTGCACTTCAGCGGTAAGCGTTTCTTTGTCGCTGAAAATTTCATGCGCTTTCTCCGGATTGGCTTCGATTACATCCTGCATTATCCAGAAAACAATCGCCTGCTTTTGCAATAATTTCAAAATATTTTTTCTCCACGGATGATTTGTCTGCTTTTCGATTTCAGCTTTCACCTTATTTATTTTGCTCGCGATTTTGGCGATCAGATTTTCATCCGCGTTTTTCCAGGCGGGATAATACAAATTCAACAGCAAATGATGAATCATGGCGTCATCCCACTTGTAGAGCGCGCGATGAACGCCCAGATAAACCTGCATTTCCTTTTCCTTTTCATCCACTTGAACATTGACAAAAGTGACGCGCGGATTCATGACGGAAAACATGGCGCGAATCGCGGCTTTTTCTTTTTTCTGCGGAATTACCGCTGATTCGATTTCAACCGCTTGCATTTCCAGCAGAAAATTGAACAAATCATGATCCACTCGTCCCTGCTTTTCCTTTACTTCTTTTAACAACTTTGAATATTTGCTGAGAATTCCGTCAACTTTTCCCACCAATTTCACGGGGACATTATTCTCCAGATACCGTCCGCGAATCAGTTCTTGCAACAGCTGGCGCGCGATCTCATCTTGATGGAATTTATCCAGCAGATAATTTTCCAAAATCATTTTTTCCAAAACGAGTTTTCTTTTCAAAATGCGATAAATGGCGTTTTTTCTGATCAAATGCTCTTCATTGTAATCAATGGCTGTCCGGACATTCTCGTAAATGTAAGCCGCTTTGCTGATAACCGTATTCACTTTTATTTTTTCTCCTTCCTCGATTTTTATTTTTTCCGGCAAACTGGAATCAATCAAGGTTGCGATAAGTTTTGAAACCGCCATACAAATATTTTTTTATCCGTTAAATTCTGAAAATAAAATTAAAAAGCCAACATAATCATTCCCAATCCGATCAAGATCAGACCGATGGCCGCGCGCATCCATTTCTTTTTTTCTTTGCGCCATTTATCCACTTTTTCAGGAGACAATCCGTAATAAACCGCGAGCAAAATCACGAGCAAAGGCAGAACAAATATAAAATTGTAAATCAGCAAATACATTGCCGCCTGAAAAAATGTATTTTTACTGGCGAGCAATGACAAAATGGCGAGATAAACTCCGCCGGTGCAGGGCAATTCGAACAAGGCAACCAGAATTCCCAGAATTATCGTTGCCGGCAAAGTGGCTTTTTTTATGTATTTTTGAATCAGCGCTTTTTTTGATTCGGGAATGGCGAGCGTCACTCCTTTTCCTTCAAAAAACACATCTTTCAAATTTATCAAGCCCAAGACAATCGCCAGAATCGCCGTGAAATAATAAAATATTTCCGTGATGTGAATGCTCTGAATGAATCCGAGCAATCCCAATCCGGCCGAATAATAAATAATGAAAACAACTGAAATGTAAAGCAATCCGATCAAAAGCATGCGCTTTTTGTTTTTCATGACAATCAAATACATGATCAGAAAAACAAGAACGGCAATGGCGCAGGGATTGATCGAATCGATGGCAGCTGAGCCGATAATCAACGGCAAGGTTATATTCATAATTTATATTTAGGTTAAAACTAATCTTCGTAATTCATTATAGCAAATATTTGAATAAATCAAGAAATTTTGGCATTTGCCAAAATTTCTTAAATATTTCAGTTTCAACCGAATTTATTTTTTCTTGAAAGCCAGCATTCCCCAGGCAAAAAGGTTGACAACGGGAATCAGCAGTAAAATCGCCCACCAATCAGGCTTTTTCAATGTATTCAAAAATCCGATCAGCACAATAATTCCCACAATAATATTTACAAACGGGATGCACAATAAAATCAGCCACCAGATCGGCTTTTTGGCGATTTCCAAAATTAAAATAATATTCAAAATCGGAACCCAAGCAAACCAAGCGTTTTTCGCTTTTTGCTTTTTGGCGATTTTATACAAACAAAATGCCAAATACAGATAGACCGCCAGCATAAATATCCAGTTGGATTCAAAACCTCGCCCCATTCCGCCGTATCCAAATTCCCCTCTTCCCCCGAGAAAAAAATTTTCCTTCATATATTTTTTTATTTTTATTTATTAATTGCAAATATATTATAACACAAAAACATATTAAAATGAAAAAACGGCCGGATTTTTCCGGCCGCCGCTTTTGACTTGTCAATTTTTTTCATTGAAAGATTTCAATGAATCCATAATCGCTCTGGGAATTTCCAGAGTCCAGACGGTCTGGCGAAAACCCCGAATGTCGTCGACGCCGGATTCTATCGCCGGCACGTCCCTGAGCAACAACGCTTTCAAAATAGCCGGATTGCCGCGCTCGATCAACTGTTCATAGCCGAACATCACATAGTCGATTTTTTCCATGACAGCGAAAAACCTCGCTTCCGTTGCACAGCTTTCCCGCAAAATTTTGAAAATTTCTTGTTCCTCAGGCGGAAACAGTTCCGCGCTCTCGGAGAAAGCGAATTGCAGGAGAAACGCTTTCTGAAATTCCGCAAATTCCTCCGGATCCAATTCTCCAAAATCGCGCTTGAACGCCAGATATTCATCGAGATCATCGGACAAAACTTTTTTCGGAGCATCAACCTCCCGCTCCAGAACGATTTCTCCCCAATCATGAACCAGGCAAGCATTCAGAAGAAGCGTTTCATTCAGCTCGCTATAAGGACGGATTTTCTTGATCGCCCAGGAAAGAAAAATCGTAAATGAATAAATATGCTCGAGCACGGACTGCACTCGGATTTTCTCATTGCATTCGGCTTCGAACTGATTTTGCGCTCCTTTGTCAGACTGCAACCGAGACTGAAGTTCTGCGGAAAGAAAACTTTTCCAGCGGATCTGCCGGGAAGAAAGAACTTGCGCTTTTCTCCAAATTTCGTAAATCTCAAAGAACATCTCGCCCTCCTCGCGCTGAAAGTTGTTGCTGTTCAACCGAGAAAACATTAACAGCCGAGAAATATTATGTCAAAAAGAGAACTCGCGAAAGAGCTCTCTTTATAATATTTATTTTGTTGCCATGGCTGATTCCACCAGCTTCGGATATTTGGCTTTGAATTTTTCCGGAACATCGCGGCAATCGGTGTAAAAACAATCAGGATGCCAGTCCGCGAATACCGGAGGATCTCCGGCCGGTTCAAAGACAAATTCTGCTGTTTGCTCTTTGTGCGCCGCGAGGATTTGATAATTCGCTGTTTCGGTTTTGTTGATTGTAATCGGATTCTTCTTTATCTGAATGAAAATCACCGGATCGTTTGTTCCGATCTCTTCGCCGTAATAATCCAGATAATAATTGATCAATTTCGTTTGAATCATTGATTTTTCCTGTTCGCTCGGATCGCCGGAATATGAAATTTTGGGAGGAACAGGTTTTTGCAATTCAGTGAGCAACGCGTCTTTTTCTTCCAAATTCTTTTTCGAATCATTGATCGTTCTTTCCATGTCTTCCTTTTCCGCTTGCATTCTTTTGATATCAGCGGAAAATTGCTCGATAGTTGCCGCGGTTTCCCTGCTCATCCACCAGAATATTCCTCCGCCGACGAGGCCGGTAGTGAGGAAAATCGTTATTAAAACGGCTAACAATACGGGAAATCTTTTTGGCGGCAAAACAGGAGCCGCCGGATATTGCTGTTGTTCATTCATAATTTTTTATTTTTATTTATTGATGAAAATATTATAACACTTTTTTCGCGAAGCAAAAAATTTTATCAGCAAAACAACTGCTTGACATCTGATAAAAAATCCGCGATAATAATTTTTGTGTGTCCAACCGACAGGAGGTGATGATGAGCGATCCCGTTGCTGACAAAAAAATCCCGTCTTGGTTGAACGAAAAACTGATACATGAGCCGATTGTTCCGAAATGGCTTCCGACCGAAATCCAGTCAACCGGAAATAAATTTGGCGATTTTCAAGAAACGGTACAGCATTTTCATCAATTCAAAGTTGTGGACAAAAAACCGATTAGTTCGCTGGATCAATTGCCACTCGAGCCGATTGATTCTCCGTGGAGATCAACGACTTTGAGTGTGGCTCATTGTAGCCGGCAGGGACTTGTCATCTTTGCGCATGAGGAAGTGCGCGACGAACGGCGGGTAGCGCAAAAAATCGTGCAAACGGTTTTCATCATGTGCGCGCCGGCGTAGAAAAAATGGAAAACTCCGCTTTCAGTCTCGTCTGAGGGCGGTTTTTTTATTTTTCCTTTGATCTGAGAAAAAACAAATTACAAACAGCAAGAAACAAGATAATGAAAAATAAAATATTCAAATCGATGTAATAAACCGCAAATCCCGGCTGCCAGAGATCGAGCGCCGAGAGAAGCAACCAAAACAAGAACAAACTCTTAAGCAAGAATCGAACTGACTTTTTCATGAACATTTTTTTTTCATTCATATTATTTCATTAAAGTGAATTCCGCTTTGCCGATAATGATTTTTTCTTCGCTGAAAATAACATCGGGCGAAGCAATCATGAATTGCAATTTATTTTTTTCAAGGCGCGCCTTTGCCAGATCAAATTCAAATTCCTGCTCAACGAATTGTCCGGCGCTCTCGTCCAAATCTTTCAAATAATACGCCCAATCCCCTGTCGCCAGCCGCACGCCCATTTTTACTGACAGATCTTTCGGTTTTTTAAATTTCAAAACAACTTTCGCTTTTGAAAATTTTCTCGGCGAGTAAACTTGAAAATATACGGGATCGCCGATAATTTTCTGCTGAATCTCGCCGTTGACATCAACCAAGGACACTCTGCCTTGCGGATACAAACCGTAAATGAATTTTGCGGGCGCGGAAAAATCAGTGGAATAGGAAACCGAATTCTCCGGAACAATCTTGCGGCAAATCAAAAAAGCCAAAACCGCGATCAGAGCGCATATTGTAATTACCCGCAAAATATTGTAAATTTTATCTAAATTTATTTTCATACTTCAAAAATGATGATAAAATGAAAACATGAAATTCAACAAATCGACAATTTTCCGTCCGCTCATATTCCTTGCATTAATTCTAGCAAACTTTCTGATTTTTCATAATAGCATTGCCGGACTTTGCATTGGAATGATTTTCCTTTTGATTTATGGCCGTATTCTCGGAAAAATATTTTTTCCGGAAATGAATGCGTTTTTCTCGACCGGCTATGGAAGTTTTTCTTTTGCCGGATTGTTCTCGCTAGGACTGTGGATAAATTTTTATCTGTACAAAATAGATCAAACGGTTTTTATTTTAAATCTTCTGGCTGTGACAATACTGGCGGAAATAATAATTGCAAAATTCCGCAAAAATTCAACGGAACAAACTTTCAGTCAAATGATAAACGGATTGAAAAACTTTTTTCACTCATTCAATTGCAAATTGCTGTCACTCATCTTCCTCGGTTCGAGCGCGTTCAACTTTTATTTGCTGGCGAAAAACAGTTCAGACGCGACAATAGCTTCGCCGTGGCATCTCTTGCCGAATCAGTTTTTCATTGTTTTCGGTCTTGCCTCTGTCGCGCTAATCGCAATAATTTACCGCAATCGCCAATATCTCAATGTTTCGCTGGCTTTTGCCGCGATTCACCTCTTTCAAATGTCGTCAATCGCGCTCTTCATCTACAAAATCGGCTACGGCTATGATCCATTCTTGCATCTGGCGACAATAAAAGCAATTATCGCCAACGGAACGATCGCGCCAAAACCGCTTTATTACATCGGAGAATATTCGCTGATCATTTTTCTGCAAGGAATTTTGCAAGTTCCGTTGGAATTGATAAATCGAGCGCTCCTGCCGGCAATGTTTTCCATCTTCGCTCCGCTGACTGTTTTTTATTCATTGTTCGCGGGATTGAAATTAAAAGCGCGGCCGGCGCTGATCGCGTCTCTTTGCCTCGCTTTTTTGCCGTTAACTTATTTTATCAATACAACGCCGCAAGGAATCACCAATTTGCTTTGCCTTGAAATAATTTTTCTGGGATTTCTCGCGAGAAAAAAACTTATTTCCGGATATTTCCTTTTTTGCATCGGATTGTTCACCATAATGATTCATCCGTTGTACGGCGTTCCGATAATGCTGTATGTTTTATTTTTGTCGGCTGATTTCATTTTCAAGAAAAGATATTTGCAAATCATCGGGAAAATGATTATGGCGGCAATGGCTTCAATCGTTTTTCCCGCTTTGTTTTTTCTTAATTCAATTATCAACTCTTACAATATCTCTTTTGATTTTCATCCGAGAAGTATTCTCACAGGACTTTTATCCGCATTCGAGAAACAGCGCAATCTCATTTTTGATTTTATTTACATTTACGGATTCAATAACAAATTAATTTATTTCTCTCTCGTTCTGCTCGGAATTGTTCTTGTTATTTACCGAAAAAAGGTTTTGAGATTTTATGAAACTTGGATTTTCGGAATTATCCTGATGTTCAATTATTTTTTCATGAAAATTTTCATCAGTCTTGATTTCGTTTCAGCCAATGACACTGATCTTTTTTCGCAGAGAATCCTGGAATTGGCGCTGTACTTTTTCCTGCCGACGGTTCTCTATTGCATTTATGTTTTCATAAAGAAAAATTTCGAAGCTGAAAAAAATTTCACTGGAAAAATATTCGCCATCTTTTGCCTCGCCGCCATTCTGGGCCAGAGTTTGTATTTTTCTTATCCGATTTTCGATGATTACAAAAATTCAAAAGAATACAACATTTCAATTTCAGACATAAGAGCGGTTCATTTTATCGAAGAAAACGCAGTCTCCGAATACATTGTTCTTGCGAATCAAATGCTGGCAGCGGCCGCGATCCGAGAATACGGATTCAAAAAATATTATAACGGCGACTTTTATTATTCCATTCCCACGGGAAACGACAATGGGATTTATACCTCTTTCAAAAAAATGGTTTTCGAAAAACCGCTGAGAGAATACGCTGACGCGGCGATGAACGCGGCCGGCGTTGGAAACGCGTATTTGATTGTGAATGATTACTGGACCGCGTCAAAATTGATTGTGTCGAGAGCAAAAGAAACGGCTGATGATTGGAACGAAATCGACAACGGGAAAATTCATATTTTTCATTATCAAAAACAAACGGAAAACTAAAATAAAAAACCGTCCGCACAAGATTAATTGTAAAGACGGTTTTTATAATTAGATTATTGTTTCAATTCAGCTTCAGCTTCCAATTTGTCCAGCCGATTGTAATAATCATAATATTCGTTCAGATGCGCGAGAGCGATTTTTCCGGTCATGAGAGGATCATCATCAGTGACATTCGTATTTGAATTGACAGTTCCGTGTTCGAGTTCAATGTCCATTCCATGCCGGAATTGTTCCAATTCATATTTCACTTCACTAAAATTTATTCCCAGACTGTCAGCCGCTGATTGCGCTTGTTCCGCTGTAAAAACTTGTTTCGCTGTCATAGTTTTATTTTGTTATTTATTAATTTACTTTTTGAAAAGATTGATAATCCAGCCGAAAAAACCTTTGTTTTTTATTTCTTTTTCCGCGAGCGCGTTCAATCTTTCATTTTCACTTTCGATCTTTTGAATTTGCTCGTCAACCAACTGATTCATGGAATCGCTCAGCTCGGCAGTGGATTTTATATTGATCAATTCTCTGGCCCGGCTCTGATTTTCCGAGACGGTTTGGAGCAATGACATGGCTGATTTTTTTTCACCGCCCAAAATAGCTTTGGTTATTCTCCAGCCGGCTTTAATTTTTTGTTCAGCCGGAATTGTTTTTTCCAGAGAATTTTCAAACTCAGAGGCAAGCGCGGAAATTCTCTCGCCTAACGAGCCGGAAAAATTGGCGATTTCTCTCAGCGCCGCGGCAGCTTCATTGACATTGTTTTGCGAACGATAAATTTCCTGATCGCTTTTCTTCATTTTCAAACGAGCTGTTTCCATTTCCTGCTTTTTCTCGGCAACCGCGTTTCTCACTTTTGCCGAGTCGCTGTCAACCGCTGTTTCCAACAGCTGATCGCCTTCGCTGTCGGATTCTTGGAATTTGTAATTGTCATTATTTTGAAATTCTTCAAAGTCGGTCGCTTCAAGTCCGGACGCAAGAACAGGAAGAGCGATCATCAAATATACGCCGACTACCAATGCGATTTTTTTCATAAATTTGAATTATTTTAAACAAATTAAATCATGTGAGTGAAAAAATAATAGCCGGAAAAACCGCAAATTCCAACAAAAATCAAGGTTAAAAATAACTTGTAAACCATATCATACGCCTGTCCGTCGGTCACCCAAAAGACATACCACAAGACCAATTCCATGAAAAAACTTTTTATCGACTGCATAAAACATGAATAAAAGCCCTAGTTTTAGTGATAATTCCATTATAACACCATTATCGACTTTTGGGAAGCAAATGCAGTTGACATTTTTTTTTCGGTATGCTATGATATAGGCATAATAAATAAGAATTGTTTGACAAAAGATTTCAACCTTCCGATCAAATTTTACAAAATGAGACGAAGTAATTTAGGGTTAAACAATTAGAACGTTACAATGGACAACCAAAATTCGTTTGGTCCTCGCAAAATGTTCCAAGGGAACTGGACCTGTTCAGAATGCGGCGCAGTCATTACCGAATTACCATTCGAGCCTAATGACAGCCAACCGATCTTCTGCCGAGAATGCCATTCACAAAGACGAAAGGCAAGCAGAGGAACTTCATTCGGACAGCCACGCCAGTTGCATCAAGGAAATTGGACCTGCTCAGAATGTGGCGCAACCATCTCAGAATTACCGTTTGAGCCGAATGGCACACAACCGATATTCTGCCGTGATTGCCATAGAGCAAGAAGAGCTTAATCGACTATAAAACAAATTTAGTTTAATATAAACTAGTTCAAATAGACGATTGGTATAAAAAAACGCCTCGCGAAAGCGAGGTGTTTTTTTGTAAAAATTTCCGGAGGATTGTAAAATTATATTCCTTATTTCTTGCGCAATATGTAAATCATCAGACAAACTATTATCACCAATAACAAAACGCCCATTCCTCCGCCGATTACTTTTATGGGCAAGAGCATTCTGCTCTGCGCCTCGCTGATTCTCTGTTCAACATCAACTTTCACTTGTTCCGGCGGCAGAACCTCCGGAGCTTCTGCCGGCAATTTAACTTCAGGCGCTGGTTTTTCCGGTTCAGGCGCAGGCTTTTCAACCGGCGCGGGCGGAACAGGTTTTTCTTCAACCGGTTTTTTTTCTTCCGCCGGAACTGCCGGTTTTGCCGGAGCTGCCGGCTTGGCAGCTTCTTTTGTCGGAACAGCTGTCTTGACGGTCAATTTCGACTGAGGCAATGGCGCATAAAGAACATCTTCTCCATTGGAATCAAACGCGAAGGATTCATCTCCGATTTTTATATTTCCGCTTCCCGCTTTTTTCGTTAGAAATGTAATCGAACCAAAGTTTGTTTTAGTGGAAATTCCGCCGGGGAATCCGGATGTTTTTATGAGAATTCCCTTTTTGTTGTCGATTTCGCTGTATCCGGTCTCATCCAATTCAACAGTATCTGCGGCGAATTTAAATGATTGCACTTCAACCAAATCAGCCGGAAACAACGCTTGCATTTTCACCGTATAATTTTTTATTCCCTGCGGATCAATATCAATGTTTATGGTAAATGTTTTTTGCGGAGATATTTCAATCACTGCAGGCGATAAAATAACTTTTGTCATTGCCGGAGCTGTCGGAGACGCGGCCGCTGACAAACTCTCGCCCGACCACAGGATCATCAATAAATTAAAATCATAAATATCAACTATGCCGTCGTCGTTAAAATCGGAAATATTTCCCTCTTCTTCGGATCCCCAATTTTCCAGTATCAAGTTCAATTCGTATTCATCGATTTTTCCATCGCCATTTGAATCGCGCCTGACCGCCGGCGGCCGTTCCGCCAGATTGATCGTGTCTGTGATAATTTCGCTCGCAATTCCATTGGCCGTAAAAAATTTCACGTAAACAGTATAAATTCCGTATGCGCATGTTGCCGGCGTTTCAGCGCCTGCGACAGAACACAAATCCCATTCTTTTACGATATTGTACGGTTCGAGCGAAACATTATCAAAATCAGAAGAATTTGAAAGCGCCATTGTCCGCGCGTCAATGCCGCCATCCAAATCAATGCTTACATTTCTCGAATAAGTATTGATCGCTCCGTCATTTATTTCAACACTGAACACCGGCCGCGGAGGTGAAAATATGTCGCCTGCCGTTGAGCCATAACCAAAAGCCAAATCAGTCCAGCGAATAATGGGATTGGAGAAAAATATTATCGAAAGAACGCAAAACAAAACCGCAAAAGAACGGATCAATTGCCATTTTTTCGAAAAAATACTTTTTCTTTTGATTTTTTCCATTAATTAAACATTATTCAGCAAACGGCTGTTGCTAAATTTCGTTGAGAATAAAATAACATTCATTCCTGAATAAATAATAACATTTTTCCTCAACTTCGCCTATTTTTCCGTGTGGATAATAAAAATTCATTCCGAATTCAGCCGGTACATTATCAAATCACTCTCCTCCAATATTATTTTTAAATTTCCCGAAGATAAAAATTCATATTTCAGCGGATCAACTTCTCTCAAATCTTGCGGGAAAATAATATATTTGATATTTTTCTCTTTGAAAAAGTCGATTGTTTGGTCCGGCGTCCGATTCTCTTCCTCTCTCACGATTTTGTCGAGCGCAATATAATTCGGATCATTGTATTTTTCACTGACATTTGAAATTTCCATGCTCTGTCCGACCAGCGCGTCAGCTCTGAAAAATCTTCGGCCCGGATTGGCTGAAATCAAGTTGCGGTTGAATTTCAAAGAAAAATATCCGTGCCACGGCAAAACCAGAATTTGATAATCCGATTTGTCCGAATCCAAAATTTGTTTTGCTTGAGTCCAACTCTCCGGATACCAAACCGGCCGGAGCTGTCCGTGAAATCCGCCCCAGCAGAGATAACCGAAAAAAATCGGAATGAACAAGAAAAACAAATTCGCGGAATTGAGCAATTCCTTTTTTTTCTCCTTGATTTTTCGAAGAATGAAATTCAAACCATAACCCGACAAAACGGAATACGCCAACGCCATCAGTCCGCAAAATTTCTGGCTGTCGCGAAATCCGCGCCAGAAAAAAACATTGTCGAACAAAAACAAATTAATATTTTTGAAAACCGTTTCACCCGCGCCGGTTGAAAAAACAAAAGCGAAAAAACCGATCAGCGCGAAGAAAATTATTTCTTCTCTTTTTTTCTTTTGATAAATGCCGTGAATCAATCCCAGAAGACTCAAAACAGCGATCAAACCGAAGGAGATCCAGAAAATCGAATAATCAGCCGGCCAGGCAAAGCTGTTCCCCCACGGCTGCGACTGCGCCCAAAAACCGTTTAGCGACAGAACATTCAAAATCGGGCCAGTTGTTTTGTAACCGCCGGCGCCGAAAGCGCTCCATTGGTCAGCGCTGAATTGATTGATAATTTTTTGTCCGCCGGAAAACCAAGGAAACAGCCAATAAGCGGAAGCGATCAGAAATACAATTCCGCCGGCAAAACCAAATTTTAAAATTGATTTAACTGAACTGAAATTTTTATTTTGTAAATTTTTTATCAGACTGAAACTTCCAAATAAAATCAAGATAACAAATGTCATGGCAAAGAAATGCGGAGAGAACAAGCTGATCAGAAAAATCGAGCCGAACAATTTTAAACTTGATCGAAAATTCGGAGCGTTCGCGAATTTCAAGAGAAAATGAAAAAACAACGGTAAAAATGCGTAAGCCATCAAATGCCCCCAATGTCCGGCCAGCAAGCGCGCGTAAACAAACGGATTGGCCAGATAAATCAGCGCGGAAAACAATCTGACAGTTTTGTTTTGCGGCAGAGGCAAAAATTTAAATGGCAAATATCCCAATAAAAAAAACAGGATCAGCAAAGTGAATTTTTGGATGATCCAGCTCGGGATAAAATAATTTGAAAATTGGAGAAAATAAGCGAGCGGCAAAAAACCTTGAGTTGCTTGCCAATGGCCGGCGCTGATCACCGGCGTCGGTATCATATCAAGAGAAATCGCATAGCCGGGCAAGAGCATTTGCCACAATATCAAAACAGCCAAGCCTAAAAATAAAAAAATATAACCGTCAAATCTAATTTTCATTTGCATTTATTTTTTTTCCCAAAACAATCGCCGCATCAGTCGCCAGTTTTTCCACTTCTTCCAGCTCAACATCGCGCGTTTCATCCAAATAATCTTTCACCATCTGCGCTTTGCGCTTGTTTGGCGAAGAATATTTCACAACGGTTTTCTCGTAATCACTGCGGCCGATAATGCCGACGCTCGCCACATTAAAACCTTCAGCTGAAAGTTCTCGCTTCATTTCCCGGGCATCATCGCCAAAATCGCTTCCATGAATAAGAGAAAGACTGATGTCGCTGTTTCCGATAATCACCTGATCGGCGCCGAGAGTAATGACGATTTCATTGGTGAAATTTTTATTTTCCCGCGCTGTCAATTCTAAAGTATCATACATAACGTTTTTTAATTCCTCGACAATTCCGGCGCAAGAAACGCAATGCTCAATCAGAGTGAAATCTGAAATTAATTTTCCGTTTTGTTTCACATAAACATTGGCATAACCCATTTCCTGAATAGAATTCTGCAGTTGAGCCGCCAGCTCCTCGTCTCCGCTCGCGTTTTCAATCAATATTTTCGCGCTCAGTTCATTCACTTCTTTTGCCGCGTAAACTTCATCAGCCAACTTCTGCTGATTTTCCGACAGCTGGCGCATGATTTGTTTGTTTTCATTCATTTTGTTTCCCAGAATATAATCCACTTGTTCGATATTATTATCCAATTCGCCTTTCATCTTCTTGTACAAAAAAGCGAACGAACCGGAAAACAAAATCGCCATAATCGAAATAACCGCAATGGAAACATAAATAATCTTTTTTTCCCGCTCATAAATGGAAGTAAATTGCGGATGTTCCTTTGAAGTGAAGAGCAATCCTCTCACATAATGAACCAACTGCAAAAAAATTCCGAGCGCCATCATGTAATACGCGTAAATCGCGGTTTTCTCGGCGATCGCGTCCTGGCCGAAAGCGAGAAGAATCGGACAAGCGATCAGAAAAACCAATCCGATAGCAATATAAATCCGGCTGTCCCAGCGCAAAATAATTATCGCCACCGCGGAAGCGACAACAAATGACAATAACACATTGAACCAAATAAAATAAGAAATTACAAAACAAGCCAAAGCGATTCCCGATTTCAGCACATTTTCCCGAATATCATTGTTTATTTTATCGATTATTTTTATCGCCGATTTCATATTAGTCAGCTTTGAATTTAATGTCATCGAACAGAGTTATCCCGGCATCAAAATAAGCGATGCCCACTTCCCCGCGCTTGAATTCATCATCATCAAATTCTCCCAATTTTGAGAATTCTTTTCCGTCAAATGAAATATAATATTGCATGAGGCTCCCGCGCGCGTCCACGCGAAGCCAATATTTTTTGTTTTTTGAGAAAACGACATTTTCCAATGTTCCGGAAATTATCTCATCTTTCGACGCATATCCTTTTGAATTTTTTTTGAAAATTTGCCAAGTATTTCTTTGATTGCCGAAAATAAGAAAATAATAACCAAAACCATTCAAATGGTCTCCGCGAACGAACAAACCGGATCTACCGGCAGTTTGCGGAGATAAAGAGGCGGAAAATGTAAAATTATCCTGATTTTCAAGTTTTTTCAGAGTCGCAATCGTCGTTCCCTGGCTTCGCGCGGTTAGAACCATATTATCCTCACGCCGTTCCAAAGTAAACAACATTTTTTCAGCCCTTTTTATTATATTCCAATCGCGAAGATATGAATTGTCATCAATCACTGCTCTCAATTTGTCAACGCGCGCCAGCAAAATGGCATCCGGCCGGGAAATAACTTCGAATTTCACTTTTTCCACGCTCGACCAATCGAAAATAGATTCTTCCGCTTTGTTCAAAACAAAATCTTTTCTCGGCATTTGAACCAAATTCCAGCCATTCCTCAAATTGGTAAAATTATAATGATAATAATCTTCGAAATTTTCATCGCCGAAATCAAGACCGATTGATTCAAAAGCGGTAAAATCATTCAAGTGCAACATAACTTCAAAATATTCCGCGTCCGACAAATCCATTTTTCTTTCCAATTCAGCGAATGCCAATCCTCTATTATTGCTGATCAAAGCGAGGCTTCGCTGTCCTTCGTAAAAAACTTTGTCATCATAAACCGCTGTTCCTTCCCAGTTTTCTTCTTCTATATTTTCAAATTCAGCGATAACGCGAATGCTTTCAGCATTGTACGCCGTGTGATCAAGCTGAAAATCGTATGAATTCGGCGCTTCCGGAGCATTGTCATTTCCGACAGATTCACTTTCTTCCGCCACAACTTGCTGAGCTAAAATTTGCGGCTGTTTTTGCTTTACCCATGAAGTAAATTTAATGCCGCCGAGTATTAGGGCGGCAACTGCCAAAAATCCAAACAAAATCAAGTAAGCTTTCATCGGCGAACTTCCGTTTTCATTGCTTTTGGTTTGATTCATAGTTTTATTCAAAAAAAATTCGCATTTAATCGCGCTTGTTTCTTCGTTCGATTATCTGCAAATACAACAAAGTTCCGAGCAGAGAAATCATTGTCAAACCGGAAATGAATATTCCAAGATAAAAATACTTTTGCGCTTGAAATTCGATGATAATTGAAAAATCATAAGTTCCATCAGCTTGCTTAACTATTTTACCTTGTTTTTCCAGTTCAGCCAAATCAATCCACCAAGCATTGGCAAAGCCGTTGATCTTCAGATGAGACGAATCCAAATCAGGCTTTCGAAAAAAAGTTTCATAAAAACGGCCGCTTTTGAGATTTTCATTTTGGATTGTGCCTTGGTTGTCCGCGCTTTTGAATTTATTTCCTTCTCCGAAAAACAAATCTTTCCCCGCGTATATTTTCCAATTTTCATTATAACTTTCGGAAAATATCAATGGGAAGGATTCGCCGGCGCCGCGGACATTCAAAATATACTTGCTGGGATTCACTTGACGATATTCAAGAACCGGTGTTTTTATCGGCGCTGTAAATTCATCTGAAATAAAAGCGATTATGCCCGGCTGAATAGTTTCAATTTTTTGATTATTCACCAATATCTCAAAAGAATAATTTTCCTTTTTCATTTCTTTTGTTCCGACAAAATCCCAGTCCGGAATATCGGAATCTTCATTTTTCTTAATCAGCAGTTCATTATCAATTTTAAAATCAACATTCCGCGTATTCGCGATAATGCTGCCATGTTTAACATAAACTCCATAATTCGATTCTCGCGGGACATCCAAACTAAAATCCTTGAAAAAAAGTCCATTCGCAAATTGATCCGATCGCTGAATTGACGATTGCTGTTCCTCTCGATTGCTTGCTCGTGCGATTTCATTTTTTAAATCATCCAATTGCTGGATGCTCGGTTCAACGAAAATGATAATTCGGCTGATTTTATCAATTACAGAATCTTCCTTTCCTGCTAATTCGTGGGAAAATAAATTTTCAGCTTCTCCGATTTGTATTGGGGAAATTGAATTTCCGGAAATATAATTCACTCCACTGCCGGAATATATATGCGGTTTATATTTTTCATTTTCATAAACAACCATATCAGCTGTTCCAATATCCGTTCTTTTCAAATAATCGATTTTATCCAATTCATCTACAAACAGCTCGGGATTTCCGCCATAATGCCTGAAAAATTCGTATTGATATACAGATTCTTTTGAGGTTTGTTTCATTTCGATTTGCGAATCAACCGGAACAATCACATATTTTACCGCCGACTGATCAAGCAAGCGATCCGCCGCCGGATGGTTTAGAACAGAAAATATCCTTTCCCAGCTCGTCAATTTATCGTTAATTCCGTATTTAAAATTATTATTTGCCGTCAGCGATAACGATGATAAATATGGATGGTTTTCCGAAAAAAAACTGAATCTGGTTTTTATCGGCACCCACAATATTCTGGAATACTCCGGTCCCTTCGTTAACTTTGATTCCAACATCTTGTCATCTTCGGGAATCTGCCGGCCATTTGTCATGCCGCCAATTTTTTGATCGAAAAAATGCTGCAAATTTAAAAACGCAACAAGAAAAATAATGAGGCCGGCCAGCACAACCGCTATCGATTTATTCTTATTTTTTAAAATTACATACAGATAATGAATTCCCGTTCCGAAAAAAAATGCCAAAGGCAATGCCACTATAATATAGAACTTTGAGCTTTCCCGATACATATTGAATAATGGGATATGGTGAAAAGCCCAATCGTAAATTATTCCCAGCGGCGCAAACATTTGCTTGCCGAAAAAAGACGCAACCAGCAAAGCGACGGCAAAAAAAATGTAATATAATTGATGTTTTCCCGACTTAAACATCTTCTTGAATACAAAAATACCGACAAGTGCAAGGATCGGAATAAGGAAATGCCGCAAATCTATTGGCTGTCTGACAAATGAAATTAAAGCCAGATTGTCGCTCCATGAATAGGAATGCAAAGTCAATACATCGAGCAGATTGAAATAAGAAACAAATGGATCGCCGGCAATCTTTTCGTTTATACCGGACTGAAAAATCATTTTCAGGGGCACTAGCCAAAAAGAATGCATTAATACGCCTGCGATATAACTGCTGATTAACTTCAAATTTGAAATTATTTTTTCCTTTGCGCCATTACTAGAAAACAAATGAGTTATTTGAAACATCGCCATGAAGAACATTACCAACAGCATGATTCTGATCTCAAAAACGATTCCTAGAAAAACCAATAGTGCATTATAAATCAAATATTTATTTTTTCTGGTTTCAAAATAATTTATAACACTCAGCAACAACGCCGGGAAAATCCACCAAATATAGGCGTATGTTAAAAAGTCAAGTTGCAAGCGCAGAAAAAAAGTGTTGAATGAATAAATACAGGTGCTGAAAAAAGCAGGCAAATCTTCCTTGAATATTTTTTTGAACAACAAAAAAGAGAATATGGGCGTAAAAAAAACAATCGGCAGAAGAATCCAGATTCGCACATTGACATCAAATCCAAAAGAAAAAATATTACCAATCACTGCAAACAGCCAATAAAAAATCAGATTCGGTAAAAGACCGTGAATGCCGCCAAAATTCGCGTGCGCAAACCAAATTCCATGAGGCAGGATGCTGTTTTGTTCGGCAGTGCTTAAAAACAGCCAATCACCTGAGTTTAACACTCCGGAATCAAAAAAAACATACCGGTGAGAAATCAAACTAATCGAAACCAACGCCAATATATATTTATATTTAATGATAAAACGCATCATATTTATTTCAACAATCTTTTCACTTCATCGATAGTTAAATCCAAGTTATTTGTAATACCATGGAAATATGCGAACAGCATTATTTTCGCTTTTTCCGGGCG
The DNA here is from genome assembly GCA_018818405.1 of Patescibacteria group bacterium. Taxonomy (GTDB): domain Bacteria; phylum Patescibacteriota; class Patescibacteriia; order UBA11705; family JABHMO01; genus JAHIRY01. The sequence goes on from JAHIRY010000039.1 coordinate 21,711, forward strand.
ATTATCTTTTTGCGAATTTAATATTTGATACGCATATAAAATAAAACAAATAAAATTCACGCAATACGCAGTAATACAATTATATTTATTCTTTTGATATGATAACATATTGCGGATCAAAAAATAAATTTTCCAAAACCCTTCCAGGGGAATTTCCATGTTCAATCGATTGAATGAACCGGGATGCCGAATGATTGAATCGGCGACAATGTACAGGTCAATTCCATGTTTTTTCGCACGAAAAAGATATTCTTGCTCATCGCCCCATATAAATAATTTTTTATTCGGAAATCCTATTCTTGCCATTACATTTCGATGAGCCAATGTTGAATTGAACGGAGAGCACCAGCCTTTTATCGTCATGGTTTTGACTGCGTAAACGGTTTTTATCAACAGATCGCCGTCATAAATGCCAAATGCTAATTTGTCGGGATTTTCAATATCAACGACCAGAGAATTTACAAGCGCCGATTCCTTGGCAATATCATTCATGATTAATTTTTCAAGGCAATTCTCATCCGGCACTCCATCATCATCCATTGTCCAAATATAATCATATCCGTTTTCATATGCGAATTTAAATGCATTATGCTGCCCTCCCCCGCTGCCCGTATTTTCAGCCAATTTCAGATACAAGATTTCAGGATAATTTTCCCTAACAAACTTTTCCGTTCCATCGGTCGAACAATTATCCACGATTAAAATATCAGTTGGAAGATACGATTGTGCACGCACGGCTTTCAGACAATTTTTCAGCAAATGCAACCGATTGTAAGTGACAACGGTGGCCAATATTTTATGTTTCATTTCTGTATTTAAATCAATTTTTAATATGAAAAGTCAGCTTGTTTTTCGCCTTAATTCCAGCACTGCCATCAATTCATCACGAAATCCGAGAGGAAGTAAATGTTCTTTTGCGCGCAATCCGGCATACACCAAAAATTTGACTAATTCTCGAAGATTGACTTGGCTTTTTCCGGTATTGAGGTGAACGCATTCTGGTGAATAATCATTATTTTTCACCTTTGGCTTGTTCA
>JAHIRY010000040.1 GCA_018818405.1 Patescibacteria group bacterium
CGGTCAAAACGCCGTAATTATTTCTCTCTCGCAAATCCTCGAGCACTTCAACGGGAACATGGAGAACTTTTTCAACTTCCTCGGCGGTTTCCACGGCTCTCATCAACGGACTGACGAAAATAATTTCAATTTCTTTATTTAAAAGTTGTTTTGCCAATTCACGAGCTTGTTCTATCCCTTTTGCTGTCAAATGATCATCATAATCTCCGCCGAACCGGTCTTCAATATCTCCGGTGGTTTCTCCATGCCGAATTAAATATATTTTCATAAACAATAATCTTAAATTTTACATCGTTAGTATAAGGCATAAACGAAATTTCGCCTACCGGTTTTTCAAAAAATCAACGATTGCTTGGCCGAAACGGGACGCGGCCGCCGGTCCGTTGGCTGTAATCATATTTCCATCGATTACAATATCATCGGCTGAAACAATCGCTTCGCCTTCGACCAAATATTTTTCACTGCCGGCGCAAATCGTCGCTTTTTTATTTTTCAAAAATCCGCCGCGCGCCAAAATCGCCGGCGCAATGCAAATGGCGGCAACAAGTTTGTCTTGTCCGTGAAAATAATTAACCAAACCATTGATTGTTTCATCTCCGATAAAATCGAAAGCTCCCGGTCCGCCGATGATAATTATTCCGGAATAATCAGCTTCAACAACATCGGAAAAAGCCAAATCCGGCTTCACCGTTCCGCCGAGCTTGCCGGCTGCGATGTCATGACTTTTCGCGCACACATCAGCTTTGATTCCATTTTGTTCGAGAACAGAGCGCGTATCAAAAAGTTCTTCGTCGCGAAAATCTTTCTGTGCGATGATCATTAACACTTTCATAAATAATATTGTTTAAGTTTCCGGTATTGCGTTAAAATTCTAGCATTTTTTCCGCTGAATTTCAATAGCGAAATTTATTGATTAAATATTTCCCTCGCAGTCTCCCACATGCTGTAGTCGCCGTAATTTTCCATCAAATAATACCACCATTCCGCGCCCCAGAGATACGCGGAAGAAAAACCGGTTTTTCGAGAATAATCCGCAATGCCCCGAAGATCATCCGCCATCATGAATTTCTTTTGTTCTTCAATGGATGAATCTTTTATCCCTCGAGGCAACCAAGGCTCTGCCTGCAATTCGGCAATTATCACATCGCCCGGATCAAGTCCCACCAAGCGCGCTTTTAACCAATAAAAAACCGGCGGAAAATTGTAGCTCCAATAACCGAAATATTTATTATAAGTTGTTCGATAAATGCTCGTGCCAAACAAATCACCGATATTGGCGGCGCCAACCCAGGAACTTAATTCGCCGCTGTCGGTAATCAATACGGGACGGCTGTCCAATGTTTTCACCAAGGAAATTTCTTTGCGCAGGAAATCGATATCACTCGGCGGACATTCGCCGAAAATATTCAGAAACGGTTCATTTTCCACTTGCCACATTTTTATATTTTCATATTTGCGATAACGCTCAATCACTTGCTTCATCATGGAAATCTGATAATCCTTCACCGATTCTTCGGGCAAATCGTTTATCCAGAGCGGGTTATGGCATTCCGGCCAGTGCGGAGTGCGCCGGCCAAGAACAAATATTATAGCTACTCCCCTTTTTTCCGCTTCAGTCACTTGCCAATCAAGCGCGCGGTAATCACGCTGCCACTTTTTCGGTTCAATTTCATTCCACGGCGCGGAAATTCTGATGGTTTTCACCTGCAAATCATCCAAAATCGCCAGATATGTTTGCTTCCAGTCAAGTCCGAGATATTGGCTGTAGCTTTTTGAAAATGTGACGCCCAATTGGAAATCGGGACTGGCAAAACTCTGCGCCTGCAAAAAACCAAAAAAAGCTATTAACATCAATGCGATCGCTTCACAAATAAATATTGAAATATATATTTTTTTTCTTAATGGCGACATAAAAATTAAATTGCTGTTTATTATTTACAATGACAACGATTAAATAACCATAAAAAACAAACCTACAAAAATCAGTATAATGGCGGCTGTTTCCTGAATAATTTCAAGCCGGGAAAATTGCTCGCGAAAAAAACGCGGAAATTTTTTTGAAACGATAAATATCAAAATTAACAATATTGCGTATTGCAAACCGGCCAGCGCGTTGACAACCGTGGCGCTCGCAAAATAAATCGCAACATTCATTCCCAGGAAATAAAGGCCGGCTAAAGATTTATTAATCGCGAGAATCGCAAAACCGGATTTTGTTTTTTTTCCCGTCTTTGCTTTTTTTTCTTTTCGAAATATTTCACGGCGAACAGAGCCGGAAAAAAGTAATGGGAGCGCGGCCGCGAAACAGCCGACTCTCGCCCAGGCGAATCCGGTGGAAAAAGATTCTTCCAGATAAACCGCGCGCGCGAAAACATAGGAAATTCCGAAAAATATTCCGGCAATGAGCGCCCAAATCAAGCCTATGTGCCAGCCATTGATCTTTCGGCTTTTTTCAAATGAAATCAAGAAAATGCCGGCAAGCAAAAAAGCGATCGCAATCAATTGATTTTGCGCCAGGCGTTCGCCCAGCCAGAAATAAGAAAGAACAAATGAAACGATGGGAACAATGCCACCGACAAACGGGCTGATGTGCGAAGCTTCACCTTTTTTCATGGCAATGTAAAAAAACAAAAGCGCGACAGTAAAAAAGGCGCCGGACAGCAATGAAATTATCAACAGTCTTATTTCCGGATGAAAATTAAAATCAAAAAAGACAAACGCCAAACCGAGCAAATTCACCACCGCGGTCCAAAAAGTCAGAGCAAACGGATTGAATATTTTTTTTGTCAATAAAAATTTGTCGAGAAAAATCGCGACAGCATTGGCGAATTGAGATATTAAAACGATTGGAAGCCAAATCATGTTAATATAATAGCATATTTTAAATTCTTCTTGTAGCGAATAACGCGCTCTCTTGCAAACAATTTACAATAATAAACGGCCGAACTTTTTTGTTCGGCCGCGAGATTTCAAAACGCGAGAAACAATTGAACTGCCGGCGATTTTTTTCGAACCGGCTCGTCCGGAAAAAAACATTTAAACGCATTATCTTTGGTGACAGCGCCGAAGATTCCCAGCGCTGATTTCAAAATGCCGATGAATTCTTTTTGATCCGAGCGGGAAAAACTGAGAATTGAGGAAAACTTCAAAGCAACAATCCACCGGCGATAACCGAGAACTTTCGGAACACATTCTTCGCAAAAACACTTCAGAAAAACGGTTCGCCCGCCGCTGTCATCGCACAGAACAACAGCTGCCGGCCGGTTGCAATCGCATTTCAACATTACGCGCGAATTTTCGCCGAGCGCGAGCACTTTTTCCACTCGAGCAATCAAATTGCGTTTGCTCTTGTCAGACGCGAACAAACGCGGAATCTTTTTCAAAAAAGAATAGCCCTTCGGATCGAACATCAGCTGTTCGACCGCTTTTCCATTTAATTCTCCAAACCAAATGTTGTAAGGTTCCATCAGCTCCTCCGCTGTTTGTTTTCAACAAATAACAATACCAATAAAACACTATTTTGTCAACTACTCGAGGAATAACAATAATGACATAACTCCGATTCCCAGAATAATAGCGGTCAACTGATAAATCGCTTTGCAGCCGGTGCATTCGCCTTTGTGCAATTCGGGAATCAGATCCGAGCCTGCAATGTAAATAAATCCGCCTCCGGCAATTGACAAAAGAATCAAGGAAAGTCCTTCGATATTTCCGGCCAGCAATAAGGTTAAAATCGCGCCGGCCATGGCGAAAATTCCGGAAATAAAGTTCCAAAATAATGCCTTGCCTCGGGAAAATCCGGAATAAAGCAAAACTCCGAAATCGCCTATTTCCTGAGGAATTTCATGAAAAATCACAGCCAAGGTTGTGGCGATTCCGAGCGGAACGCTGAACAAAAAACTGCCGGCGATAATCATTCCATCGAGAAAATTATGAAAACCGTCGCCAACCAAAATCGTATAAGCCATTGGTTTCAGCTTGTGTTCACTGCAATTTCCTCCTTTGTGGCAATGATGCCAATGAATGATTTTTTCCACAATGAAAAAAAGTATTAAACCTAAAAGAAAATAAAAACCGGTCAGCGTGGTAAATTTTTCTTCTTCAACAATTTCCGGAAGAATGTGAATAAAAACATCGCCCAAAAGAGCGCCGACGGAAAAACTGACCAAATACAACAAAAGGTGCTGAAGTTTTTCATGCTTTATTCCCATGAATAAAACGCCGACCAGAGAAATAAAACTGACAATAGCAACTCCGGCAATCGTGTAAAACCAAATCATAAATTAAATGTTTAAATTATTTATTACCGATATGAATCAACCAAATGCAAAGATTTCAAAACCGACCACTCTTTTGTTTTTTTCAATTCATCCATATTATCCAAATCCAAATCTTCCAGAATATAACTGTCATCTATGTAAATTCCCAACGCCATTTTCAAGCTTTTTTGTTCCGACGCGGTTGTATGCGAATATAAAGATTTCAAGGCCGTAAAATCTTTTTTCGAGTCATCCTCCAGCAAATCAAAGAAAAATGCAAAATCAATGTCCTCGCAAATATCTTCTATAAAATAAGTATCTTTACCGCACATAGAGAGAAGAGCCTTCAACAGCATTGAATATTCTCTTGTTCTGTAGATATCGGTTAAACCCGCTTGCCTGCACTCGGCCGCAAGCTCGTAATGCAGATTTTCCGCTTTTTCCAGTATTGCGCTTTTCAATTCTTCGGTTAATAATTCCGGCCGTCTTTTCAAAAGCGCGACGCCGAATCTCAAATCATCCAAAGAAAGGAAATCTTGCAAATTATGCACGCATTCTTTTTCTTCAAACTCATGCAAATCATAAAACTCGCCCAAATATTTTGGAATGATTTTGTATTGAGTCGGGGGCAAAAAGAAAAACAAAATTTCAACTTCTTTCCGAACTTCTTCGCCGACAGCCGATGCCGCCCGCGAAAGCCCCTCCATTGTTCGGACGGTTGAAACAAACTTTTCCTTTAGATTTATTTCCAGCTTAGCCAAACATTCTTTGAGCGGCTGATCAGTGAAATCGCTTTCTTTCAGATACTCTATTTTCCATATGAGCTTTTGCATATGACTGCCGGCAGTGCTGAATGCGCCAGCCCTATTGTCAAAATCAAAAAGCCGATAAGCCGAAGCGCCGAAATTCCGTTCCTCCGCTTCTTCATAAGCGGCTACAATTTCATTATGCAAGATATCAATATAATCATTCGCTCTGCCAATAAATCTCAACTGCCTCGCCGCCGAATCCTCCAGCATCCGCCGTTCTTCTCCCTCAAAAAAGCCGACTAATTCTCTCTTGTCTTGATAACTGGAGACTCTATGATTCAGTCTGTCCGCAGGAATAAACGCACCCAGATAACCATCATTAATATTGTGAACATTTTCATGATTAATTGTCTTTTCTTCTTCAGCGGGAGTTGATGCTTTGATGAAATTGAAGGGCGTGTCCGTATAATGAATTCCTTGCGTTCGCCTGTCATTTGCTGAAATTTTTCTTTCGAAAGCCGACGGCTTCATTACTATATTCAAGCTGAACGGCGATCTGCCAATGCGCTGAATGTCCTCGGCTTTTATTTCTTTTGGAATGCGAGGATACAGCAGTTTAATTTCATGAATAAGCGATTCCGGTTCTTCCGGTAAATTTCTGACAATATTATTTTTTTTCAATATAATTCCTATCTGCCTGCGCATGAACGCCAAAAAATCAACAATTCCTTGCGGATCCAAAAGAGCTTCCATTTCTTTTTGTTTTTCCTCTTCTTTTTGTTGTTCCTCACGTCTTTCCGTTTCCTCATTCATCTCTTCAGATTCCCAGTCTGATTCATCATCTTCAGCGAATATCTTTTCCAGCTCAGCGGCAAGTTCTTCCTCTTGTTTTTGCCTATATTCCGCGTATATTCGCGCGCGCGCTACCAATTCGGGCGGAAATTTTTTTACGCTTTTATCCCAGATTTCCTCGACTTTTTCTTTTATCGCCGGATCATTCGGATCGAATTTTTCCGCCGCGCGAAAAAACTCTGCCGCGAATTGAACTTTTTTCCGCAGATTATTCAAAATTTCTCGGCGGCGTTCCGGCCAGATCGATTCCGGCTTCGGTTTCTGCGTCATTGTTTCTTTGACCATAAATTTTCAGCAATCAGTTTTTTATTTATTCAATCTTTTTACAAAGAATCTTTAATTTTTATTTTTCAAATATCGCGCGGCCAGAACCGTCGCGATCGGCACCGCCAGAATCAAGCCAATGCTTCCGGCCAGAGTTCTCACAATTTCCGTTGCGATCATTTCATTGTTGACTATTTGTCCGAACGAACTGTTTTCATTGGTGGTGAAAAGCAATAACAAGGGCAAAGAAGCCCCGGCATACGCGAGAAACAAAGTGTTGGTCATTGAACTGATGTGGTCAACCCCGACGTTCAATCCTTTTTTATATAATTCATAAGTTGTCAATTTATCATTTGCACTTCGCAATTCCTCGACTGTTGATATTTGAGAAATAACAACATCATCCAATACGCCCAATGTTCCGAGAATTATTCCGGCGAGCAAAAGTCCTTGGAAATTTATGGAAAAATCTATTTGTCCCATCAAAAACAAAACTTCCTCCGAAGCGGTTCCGCTTAATTTTGTTAAAAAAGAAAAAATAATTGAAATAATGCTCGTAATAAACAAACTCAGAACAATGCTGAACATGGCGACATGGGATTTTTTCGTCCAGCCCCAAGTCAAATATATTATTGAAGCCAATATAATTGTTGAGCCGACAATGCTGACCAAAAGAGGGCTGTATCCTTTTAAAATAAAAGGAATAATTCCCAGCATAATGATCAGAAAAGTAATAATCAGACTTAAAATGGATTTAATGCCTTTTCCTCGTCCCACCCAAGCGGTCAAAAGAGCAAACAGCGCGGCCAGAAAATAAATATATCCGGTTCTGACATAATCTATAATATAAAAAGCCATTTCGCCGTCAGGCAGACTGGAAGCTGAGACAATGACTTTGTCTCCTTTTTTGACTGAAGTTTTTTGAAAAACATCAATGTCGCCGATGCCGTAATAAATCACTTCTTTGTCTTTCCACTCGCCTTTTGTTCCGCGCAATTTAACATTCTGCTGAATTTCGGTCGAGCCGTCTTCCCTTTCAATGGTTTTTTCTTCCAAAATTTGAACGGCCTTTGCTTCAAACACTTGCTCGTCGGCAATCGGCTGATCGCTGGATTCCGCCGGTTCCTGAGCAAAGAGCAAGACCGGGAAAAAAATCATCAGCAGTGAAATTGTTATTATCAGCTTTTTCATAATTTCCATTATACACATCCAGCATAGCAAAAATCGCCCGCGAGTGGCAACCCCGTTAAGCACTTTATAATATTGACGAAAAGCTATTTTTGCGTTAGTATACAACTAGGTTTTATTTATTATTGCGGAATAAATCATGCGATTTATTTTAAATTGTTCGGCGATCGTCCTCCTTCGCTGAAGCAGCGGAGGATAAATCTAAATTCTTTTATAAAATTTAAATTGTTCGGGGATCGTCCTCCTTCGCTGAAGCTACGGAGGATAAATCTAATGGTAGGACTCCAGGTTTTGGTCCTGGCTATCTAGGTTCGCCCCGTCGCCGGACGGGGTGACACCTTGAACAATTGATACTTTATTCGGGGATCGTCTAATGGTAGGACTCCAGGTTTTGGTCCTGGCTATCTAGGTTCGAATCCTGGTCCCCGAGCCATGAACTACTCGCTTTTTTAGGCGGGAGTTTTTGTTTTACCGAAGTATGCGAGAGTTCGTGGCAGGCTCTTCAATTCACTATTTTTGATTATATATATATTGGTTCGAATCCTTCTTTGGTTGTTTAATCGCCCATATATAGTATAATAAATTTTAGATTTAACATTTATGACAGATTATACAATCATTTCAAAATTTAGAAATAAAGAAAATTGTGATCTACTTGCTAAAAAATTAGAAGAGAAAGGCAAGAGTTGTTACAATTTTTGTAATAAGCCCGCTGATCCCAATAATCCCGAAGCTCATCCGGAAGAACAAATGAGGGTATTCGAGGAAACAAAAGATTTTTTTAATAATGAATATTTTAAAAAAGTTTTCAAGGAAGATCTAGCCGGATTAAAGAATGCTAATACGGTAATCATGCTATTGCCGGCAGGAAATTCAGTTCACATAGAAGCTGGCATTGCATACGGTCTAGGAAAGAAACTTGTGTTAATAGGAGAGCCGGAAAAGCCTGATAGTCTTTATTTAATATTTCATAAAAGATACAAAGATATTGATGAATTTTTAAAAACTATCTAATTCAGTTCTAACATTGTCCGCGCCCCCGAGCCATGAATAATTTTCAATTATTATATCATAGAAACGGGGATGAGAAGTTTATTCCGAGGATGATGTGATAGAAATAACGATTCCCGAGACAACGAAAAAAACTCAGCTTTGTGAGTTTTTTTTGAGTTACTGTACTAGAATAAAAAGGGAACCCCGATCAGATAGGCTATTCCATATATAATGGAAAAATAAACAAAACACTCTTTAAACCTGCTAAAAAATATTCCCAAGAATTCTTATTTGGACTTATATGCTGTTTGATAAGTATCTAACAACTTACGCTGTTCCTTAATTGCCCCCTCCGCCGCTTTTTGAACAATTCTCTTTTGCTCTCGAGAAGACAATCCAAAAAATGTTACCTCTTTTGAAGTACCAATTCCGAAAAATTTTTTCATTATACTTTTCATAAAGAAATTATACAACATTTCTCAATACCTTGTCTAATGACATAATATCATACTTATTTTTTATGAAAATGTCAACCTTGTCAATATTTATCTTAAAAGTCTTCGCGGTATTATCAATATTTTTTTCAACAAAATATAATAAAACATTATCCTTAAAATATTCTTTTATTTTGTTCGTTGTTTCAATGGAATTAAAATATTTTTCTATAAAGGCTTCTTTAGGAACCCTTCGACCTTCTATTTTTTCTCTTTTCTTTGTAAAATCCCAAGCAATTACTGGATTTTGATAAATAAAGAAAATACCAACCATCCGCCGCCTACGTAAGGTTCTTTTAATATTGCTTACCTGCTTATCATAATTACAAAAAGTACTATCCATAATACAATTATACTTTTTTTGTAGAACAAAATCGTACAACTTCTCTACTCCAAGATTACAAGCTGATTGTACCAAATCTGAATTTTTTCCATCATATGACGGGAGGGCATATCTTATTTCATCTGCATCAATACGAACAAATGGTTTTCCCAGCAGCGATATAAGAGTCTTGGCGAATTCTGTTTTTCCAGCGCCCGGTGCTCCTGCCATGAAAAATGTAATTGGGTTGGTCACTGGTTCGACATTAGATTTTTTTATATAATCTTCAACTATCTTTTTTTTATTTGTTTTAAGAAACTCCAATGCCCCTAATTGTATTTCTTTATCCTTTAACATACCCTGATATTATACATGGATTATACTTAAATTTTCAACACCAGCCTCAGCGGCAAGTCCTAAAAAACTCACTTCAGTGTGCTTTTTGTGTTACAACTTGAAATTTAATTTTAATTGTGATAAGTTATCACTTAATGAAAATTCAAAGAGGAGGCAAGCTCATGGGAAACGGACAACAGCCGAATCATTTGAAAATGCTCTTTAACAAAAAACTGGAAGTGCTAATCAGCCTTATACTTTCCACGGCGACAGATTGTTTGCATCCGGAGGAAGTCAAACAACTTAAAAAATTACAAAGTATTGCCAATCGTGGAGAAAAAACTTGGAAAAGATTGCCGCTGAATACTGCTTATGATGCTTTGTTTTTTATTTTGTACGGATTTCGACCGACGGATTCACCCGAAGACATAAAAACTCTTGTAATTGCCAGGGCAAAAATCATTGTTGATTTGATAGCGGGACAAGACAAATGGAATTTCGCGGATTTATTTAAAATCTGGGAAAAAACCACCTTAATCGGTAATACCGTTTCCAATCCGGTCATTGGCGCGCGGTTGGTGACATTGCACAGCTGGCAAAGATTCTATTCGAGAAATCCGACAAACACAATTATTAGCGAGATATTGAAAAAAAATTTCACCGACGCTTTCGAGCTGGCAGTCCCGGAAAAATTAAGCGGAAAGGCGCTGGTTGACCGATTGATCCAAAATAAATTCGAACCGGTATTATACCTCAGGTGCGCAAAACGAAATTTACGATTTGTCGTGCATGATTATGAAGAATCAAACGGCAACAAAGGCGCGATACTAACAGTTGAAGTTCCTCTGATTTCCAGACATCATCGCGAGCGATGGTAAAAACAGACCGCAGGCAAAATTGCCGGCGGTCATTTTTTTTATTTTTAACAATTCGCGAGAAAATAAATCGGATTATTTTTTTCCTTTGCCCGATGTTCTCGCGGCGGCAAAACGGGAAGTCTCCGAACCGCTTACTTTGGAAGAAGAACCGCGCGGACGCAATTTGTCTTGTTTTCTCTGCAAATATTTTTGCATCGGTGTTTTGTATTTCATATGGCAATGTCATTATATCATTTTTTTCATTTAAAAATAAAATAATCGCGCAAATCTTTTTCATGTCTCTCAAAATATGCTATGATGAATTTGCAAATAAAAATAAAATATGGATTCAGAAAAAAAAGCTTATGTTGTCGCGGTTGACATGGGATACGGGCATCAGCGAGCCGCCTATCCCCTGCGAAAGCTGGCGGTAAATAATAAAATCATAAATACCAATTCTTATCGCGGCATTCCCAAGTCCGACAAAAAAATTTGGCAAACAAGCCGGGAATCTTATGAATTCATTTCCCGATTCAAAAAAGTTCCGATTCTGGGAGAAGCCGCTTTTGACATTTTTAATCTGCTGCAAAGCATTCCGGATTTTTATCCCAAAGAAAATCATTCCGCGCCGACGCTCCAGCTGAAATACATTTATCATCAAATAAAAAGCAAAAAATGGGGAAAACATTTAATTGAAGAGCTGAGCAAACGGCCGCGTCCGCTCATTACCACCTTTTTCATTCCCGCGCTAATGGCCGATTATTACAATTATCCCGGAGAAATTTATTGTCTGGCGACTGACACGGACATCAGCCGGGCGTGGGTGCCGATGAATCCCAGGAAAAGCAAAATCAAATATTTCTCGCCGAGCTATCGCGTGGCGCAACGATTGAAATTGTACGGAGTGGATGAAAAAAACATTTTTGTCACCGGATTTCCCCTGCCCGATGAAAATGTCGGAAAAAACGAAATCATTGTAAAACAAGATCTGGGAAAAAGGCTTTTCAATCTGGATCCGAAAAAAATTTACACAAGCAACTACAGAGAAACTATTTGCCAACATCTGGGAGCAAAAAATTTTCCAAAGAAAAAATGCCATCCGCTAACGCTGATGTTCGCGGTCGGCGGAGCGGGCGCGCAAAGAGAATTGGGAATCAGAATTGTAAAAAGTTTGAGAAAAGAACTAAAAAACAACACTCTAAACATTATTCTGGTCGCCGGAATTCACAATGATGTCAGCCGATATTTTCGCAATGGCATCAACAAGCTCGGCCTGAGAAAAAATCTGGACAAAAACATTAAAATAATTTACAGCCAGAACAAGCATAATTATTTCAAGAAATTCAACCGCGCCCTGAGGCACACTGACATTCTCTGGACAAAACCGAGCGAACTCAGCTTTTACACCGCGCTCGGCCTGCCGATAATCATGTCCGAGCCGCTCGGATCGCAAGAAGTTTTCAATCAACACTGGCTAAGGACTCTCGGTTCGGGCATAAATCAGGAAAATCCCGATTATACCAATCAATGGCTCTTTGACTGGCTGGACAGCGGCTGGTTTGCCGAGGCGGCAATGGACGGATTTCTGAAAGCATCGACTCAAGGTCTGGAAAATATCGATAAAGTCATTCATCACAAACCGGAAAAAACGGTCAGCATTACAAAAGTATTGCCATATTAAAAAAGAGGCTGACGCCTCTTTTTTGAAATAATCGAATCGGAAATAAAAAGATCGGGTTTATTTTTTCACGCAAGCGGAAACAAACGCGTTGAACAGCGGATGGCCGGTGAACGGTCGGGATTTGAATTCCGGATGAAACTGCGTGGCAACGAAAAACGGATGACTCGGAATTTCAATAATCTCGGCCAGCAGTCCGTCCGGAGAATTTCCGGCGATCATCATTCCGTTTTTTTCTAATATTTCACGGTAATCATTGTTCAATTCATAGCGATGGCGGTGCCGCTCGGAAATATTTTCCATTCCGTAAGCGGAAAAAGATTTTGAACTTTTTTTCAGAACGCACGGATAATCGCCGAGCCGCATGGTCGCGCCGTAATTTTTCTGTTCTAGATTTTTTATTTGTTCCGGCATTACATGGATCACTTGATCTGACGCGTTCGGATCAATTTCCTGCGAAGTTGCGCCGGAAATTCCGCAAACATTGCGCGCGAATTCAATGAACGCGAGCTGCATGCCGTAGCACAATCCGAGAAAAGGAATATTATTTTCTCTCGCAAATTTAATGGCCATCATAATTCCTTCCGTTCCCCTCGCGCCAAATCCGCCGGGCACAACAATGCCGTCAACTTGCGGCAATTCATTTATTTTTTGCGGATCATTTTCATATTCTTCCGAATCAAGCCATAAAATTTTCGGAATTCTTCCATTCAACCACGAAGCGTGATTGATGGATTCAATCACTGAAATGTAAGTGTCTCGGCAGGATTTCAAATTAAAATATTTTCCCACAATTCCAATAGTCACTTCATCGGACAAATTTTTTATTTTTTCCGATAACGATTCCCATTCGCTCAAATCCGACTGCCGAGCTTCCAGATTCATCGCTTTGAGCAACACCTCGCCCAAATTTTCTTTTTCAAAATTAACGGGAATATCGTAAATCGAATTCACATCAGGCGCGGAAATAATTCTTTCTTTCGTCAGACTGCAAACCGTGCTGATTGTATTCTTGATAGCATCGCCGACCGGACTCTCTGCTCGGCACAAAATAAAATCAGGCGCTATTCCGGCTGAATTCAGAGTTCTGATCGCGTATTGCGTCGGCTTTGATTTTTGCTCGCCGAGAAGACGAGGCGTCGGCAGATAGCTGACCATGACAAAAGAAACATCTTCCGGATTTTTCGCTTTCATCATGCGCGCGGCTTCCAAAAACAATAATAATTGATATTCTCCGACAGTGCCGCCGAGCTCGACAATCGTCACTTCAGAGTCATTTTTTTCCTGGCATTGCATGATTCTCCGAATAATTTCATTGGGAATATCGGGAACAACTTCCACATCTTCGCCATTATATTCCAGATTTCGTTCTCGGCGAATGACTTCCTGATATACTTGGCCGGTGGTGATATAATTGTCGCGCGTGCAAATCTGATCGGTGAATCTTTCATAATTTCCCAGATCTTGATCAGCTTCCACTCCGTCCATTCCGACAAAAACTTCGCCGTGCTCAGCCGGACGAATGGTTCCCGCGTCAATATTCACATACATGTCGCACTTGATATTGGCAATGCGAAAACCTTTTGATTTTAAAATACTTCCCAGCGAAGCGGCGGCCACGCCTTTTCCCACAGAGGACATTACTCCGCCAACAACAAAAATAATTTTTTTCATAATTCAAACAACTGAAATTTTATTTTTTACGAAACGATTTTCGCGGAAATGCGCAGTTCGCTTTTCAAACCCGGCGCAACATCAATGCCGATTTTGTATTCACCTTCCTTTTTTATCGGCTGTTCCAATTTTATTTGTTTCACTTTCAAATCAATTCCCTGTTCTTCCAAGGATTTTATTATTTTTTCGCGAGTGACGCCGGCAAAAAAAGTTCCTTTTTCATCGGCTTTTTCCGAAAAACTTATGACAGTTGATCTCAGACGAGAGGCCAATTCTTCCGGATTCACCGATTTTTTAATTTTCTTTTTTTCAACAGCCTTTTCAGTTGCTCGCACTTTTGTTATTTCTCTTTCTGTGGCAAGGTTTGCCAATCTGCTCGGCAGTAAATAATTTCTCGCGTAACCGACGGCAACTTCTTTCACCTCGCCTTTTTTCCCCAACAAATTAATGTTTTTCAATAAGATCACTTTCATAAAATTTTACAATTATCCTCCTCATTAATTATTTCTTTAGCAATTCCAGCGCTTTGTCCAATTGAGGATCTTTCTTGTTTTCATAATCTTCCTTTGTCAGATCCACTTCAATGTCAGGCGCGATTCCTTCTTCATTGATGCTCCGGCCGTTCGGAGTCAGCCATTTCGCGATCGTGATTTTCAGAGCAGATCCGTCAGGCAATTTTTTCAACGCTTGAACAGAACCTTTGCCAAAACTTTTCTTTCCCACAATATCCGCGATTTTGTAATCCTGAAACGCGCCGGCGACAATTTCCGAAGCGGATGCGCTGCCTTCATTGATCAGCACAACCGTTTTTATTCCTTTGAGCGGACTATTATTTTCCGCGTTGTATTTTATTTCATTTCCATCACCCATTTTTTCAATCAAAAGCAAATCATCCTGAATCCAAGCTGAGGAAATATTGAGTGCTGTATCCAGAAACCCGCCGGGATTGTTGCGCAAATCCAGAATAATTCCCTGAACATTTTTTGATTTTGCTTCTCTGACAAATTGAGAAAACAAATCATCAGTATCGCCGTTGAAACCGCTCATTTCAACATAAGCGATATTATTTTCCAAAAATTTCCACTTTACGCTTTTCATTTTGATTGTATCTCGCAGAATCTTCACATCGCGCGCTTCTTCTTCTCCGCTCACAATCAACAATGTCACTTCAGTTCCTTTCGAACCGCGAATCAGATGAACCACTTTGTCGAGCGGCTCGCCCACAACTTCCTTGCCGTCAACCGCCAATATTTTATCGCCGGACTTGAGTCCCGCTCGGCTGGCCGGCGTATCAGGCAGCGGCGCTATCACGGTAGCGATGCCGTCCTTGAGTCCGAGTTGCGCTCCGATGCCTTCAAATTCTCCGGAAATTTGCAACTCAAATTCTTCATTTGTTTTCGGATCAAAGAAAACGGTGTAAGGATCATCAAGACCGGCGACCAATCCTTCGAGCGCGCTGTAAAATATTTTTTGTTCATCAATCTTTTCCTTGTCAACAAAATCACTGTTTATCAGAGTCCAAACTTGTTCCACCAAACTATTTTGAAAAACTTTCGGCAGTTCCGTTTCCTTGTATATGTCAGGATTCAATTTTAAATTTATTTTTCCGCTGGTTATTTTTCCGATAACAAATCCGCCGACCGAAGAAATTATTATTAAGACAATTATTCCGATAATCGCCAATCCGAATCGTAAATTTTTCTTTTTTGCGCTGGCTTGCATAGTTATTGAAACATTGGAAAATTCCGCAAATGTTTTTTTCCGCATAAAGATACGGCAATAAAATATTTATCGAAATTTTCAAACTATTTATTTTATTATTCCACTCGTTTGATATCAGCGCCGACATTTCCCAGCCGTTCTTCAATCTTTTCATAACCGCGGTCGATCTGATAAATATTATCAATTTCAGTTGTGCATTCCGCGACCAATCCGGCCAGAACCAAGGAAAAACCGGCGCGCAGATCCGGACTTTCCAGCCGGCGGCCGTACAATGGAGTCGGTCCGTTCACAATCACGCGATGAGGATCGCACATAATTATTTTCGCGCCCATCTGATTCAACTTGTCAGTATAAAACAATCGGCCTTCAAAAATCGTTTCATGAACCAAGCTGACGCCCTTTGCCTGAGTCAGCAATACGGTGAACGGCTGTTGCAAATCAGTAATAAATCCGGGATATTCATGCGTGACAATATCCACGGCTCTGATATTTTTTGACGCAGTGACTTCAATCCAATCTTTGCCGACTTTGTAATCAACTCCCATTTTGTCAAACATGGAAAACAAAGATTCCAAATGATCCGGACGGCAATTCACGACGCGCAGAGGATTGCCGACCAGCGCTCCCAAAATGGCAAAACTGCCGGCCTCAACTCGATCGGGAATTATTTCAACTTCTCCGGCGTTCAATTTTTTCACGCCCTCAATAATGATAGTGGAAGTGCCGGCGCCGGAAATTTTCGCGCCGCAAGCATTCAAATATTCAGCCAGCGCCGGAATTTCAGGCTCGGCCGCGGAATTTTTCAACACGGTTTTTCCCTCCGCCAGAGCAGCGGTCATCATCATCACTTCAGTGGCGGTGACGGAAATTTTGGGAAAGAAAAAATTCATTCCTTTTAATTTCACTGCTTTGAAATGATAGCTGTCGTTTTCCTCAGTTATTTTCGCTCCGAATTTTGCAAATCCATCGATAAACAAATCTATCGGACGCTGTCCGATGGCGCAACCGCCCGGATGCGGCAATTTGACTTCGCCTTTTCGGAGGAGAATCGGACCGATGAGCAGAATGGCGGCTCGAATTTTTTTCACCAATCCGGGATCAAGCTCGGTTGAAGTTATTTCCGCTGTTTGCATTTTTACGGTTGTTCCTTGCCGCCGGATCTTGCTGCCCACGGATTGGCACAATTCAAGCAGCCGATCAACCTCTTCAATGTTCGGAACATTTTTCATTGTAATTTCCTTTTCCGACAAGAGCGAAGCGGCAATCACTTTCAACGCTTCATTTTTCGCGCCGTGCACGGAAATTTCTCCTTTTAATTTTTTCCCGCCGTTTATAATGAATTTTGACATAAATTTATCACAAAAAAGTAATATAAATTATACAATGCCAGTTTATCACAAATTTTTCCTAAAATAAAGAAGGGGCTTTCACCCCTTCTTGTATCTCTAATTCACTTAAAATCCATATTCCAATTTATCCGGCTCTGCCGGAAAAATCTGATCAGGTTCAGGCAGGTCTGTCTGCCAAGCAAATTTAACATAATCAACATCTGCGGTTAATCGCTCTTCACCTTGCGCGACCAGCGTTTCCATTTCTTCTGAAGATCCCAATCCCAATGATTCAGGAGCGGCTGCCGCCGGCGCCTCTAAAACAGCGGGGCTCGGAACCTCAACATCAGGAACCACTCGCATAAATTTCATTGCGTGCTCGGAAATATGTTCTTTTCCAATACTCAATTCCGGCAATCCGCCGGGACCTTTGCCCGGAACAAGTTCCAGGTGCAATCCCGGATGCGGAGTTTTTACATAGCCCCATTCTTCGGGCGTGAATTTGAATTTCAACTCTTTCAGCATATTTACTTTCCAATCATGAATTTGCTGAGCGCTCATCCCCTTGAACATTTCCGGATTTTGATTGATCAATCTGCTCATTCCATGCAAGAAACCTTCTCCTGAAGTAAGCTCTGTTCCCAGCTTTCCCATCGGAGCAATGGCTTCCACCGCTTCGGGCTCGATTTCGCCCGCTCCGCCCGGTCCTTCAATCGGCGCTTTTGCCGGAGCTGCTTCGGCGAATTTTCCGTGCAGATATTCCTGGATAATTCCGCTGCCGACCAGCAATCCGATTCCGATCGCCGTTGCTTTCATGGCCGCGTCAGCGTAAATCGCTTTTTTGGTTCTTTCTTCAATGGCTTTGTCGGTTGCCGCCATGTTCTCCTTGAAGAACGCGGCCAGCGCCGCTTTTTTATTTTCAATTGTTCCTTCCTGCTGTTCCAGCATTTTTATCTTTTCTTTCATTTCCGCTCGCGCTTCTTCTTCCGCTTCTTTGGTTATTATTTCATTGTCATCCAGAACAGACACCAATTCCACTTGAACTTTCGTATCCAGCTCCCAGTCGGATTCCGCCAGTTTGCTCTCATCAATTTCCTCCGGCTTTTTTCCTTTCCAAGCTTCAATGATCTTGCGATCAAGCATTTCCATTCCCGGACCGTAGGCGGTGACTCCGCTGTTCTTCTCGATAAATGTCTGAACATCGGGCGGAAGCTTGTCGAATTTATCCTGCAATTCGCCGGAAACTTTTGCCCATCGTTTATAATTCTCAGTTGTCGGATCATCTCCCTTTTGCGGAGACAGCTTGTTGTCCATCAAATATTTCAGTTTCAAATAACCAATGGCTGCGGCGACTTTTTCTTGAATCTTTTCATTTTTCCTGTCTTCGATCGCATCATTGAGCAATTCCCGTTTCGGACTGTCCGGCGGAGCTTCCGTCTCGTCGGCTTTGAGAGCTTCTTTCATTCGCTTGTATTTTTCTTTCATCAAAAGCCGATATGTGGGATTTTCAGATGGTTTATATCCCTGCAAAACAGGCACTGATTCAAAATAAGTGATCATTTTGTCCAGATCCGCATTGTCCATTTGCGGCGCTTCTCTGGCTTCGAGTTCAAGCAATTTCTCATTGTACTTGTCGCGAGCGCCCTCTTTGTTGCTGCGCCTTTTCATCCAAGTAATATTATTTTCCGCGACAAAAGAATCCATTTCTTTCTGGCTTTCGGCTGATAATTTAATTTTCGGCGCCAATGCGTCCGCTCCTTTTTTCATCAAATCATAGGAACCGACTCCGGCTCCGACACCGCCAATGATTTTTCTGTAAGCCAGAACTCCGGGAAGCGCGCCAATGGGACCGGCCAAAAGAAATCCGCCGCCAACCAATCCGACGGCAACGCCCAGTCTCAGGACTCCGGTTTTTTTCCACCATTTGTAAAATTTATTTCCCCAGCCTTTTTCTTTTGCAAAAGCCTCGGCTCTGTCATCAGCCAGCAATGCTTGTTCAGCCAGCATGAGCTTAACATTTTCCGCCACTTCCACCGCTCTTTCCGCGGAATATTCTTTGTACGCGTCATTGCGTTCCATTTGCGACTGCTTGTATCCGCCTCGATCAACCACTCGGCGCATCCAGCCGGTAATTCCGCTGTATTTATTAGTGAGAGCCGCGTCTTTTTTCGCAAAGCTTGCTCGCAGTTCATCCAAATTAGGCTCAGCAGCCGTTTCAGCGCCGGATTCAGGAGTCGGCGGTTCTGTCGGCGGAGCTTCCGGAGTTGAGGGCGGAGCTTCCGGCAATTCCGGCGGAGCTTCAGGTTTTTCTGGCGGAGCTTTTGTTTTTTCCGTCGGAATTTCAGGAGTTTCAGGAACAATTTTCGTCGGCGCTTCCGGTTTCTTCGGCGGAGTTTTCGGAATTTCAGTCATCTCAGGTAAACTAATATCTTCCTCGCCGACATGC
This sequence comes from Patescibacteria group bacterium, assembly GCA_018818405.1. Classification (GTDB taxonomy): domain Bacteria; phylum Patescibacteriota; class Patescibacteriia; order UBA11705; family JABHMO01; genus JAHIRY01. The sequence continues at coordinate 19,163 of JAHIRY010000040.1, forward strand.
ACGGGCGGTTCTTTTAAAATATCCATTACTTTATCACGCAATCCGAGGTCATCGGTAATTGTCCGCACTGCCGGGCTGTCAGGCGTTGCGCCTTCATCTCTAATTGCTTCCAATCGTTCGATAAGTTTATAAGTTGCAATATTTCGTCTGCCATGCGAATCGCGAAAACTGCCGATCTTTCGCACTGAATCAATCAATGAATCAATATCAGTTGCTTCTCGAATCAATTTTGTCGCTTCGCGCGTCGGCATTTCTTCTTTTTTCACTCTTTTTGCCGGCTTGGCCGCGCCCTCTTCGAGCGCTGTCAGGCGCGCTTCCAGTTCAGCTCTTTTTTGTTCCGCTGTTTTTCGCAAAGGTTGAGCTTCTTTTTCAGCGCCGGTATCTTCCAGCTTTCCCAAAACCGAATCAAAATGGGCAAGCGTTGCCTGCGCCTCTTTCATTATTTCTTCGCGCAATTCAGCCGGCGTCTTTTCTTTTTTTTGTTCCGGCGCTTCTCTGGCCGCTTCAGCTGTTTCAAACGGCTTTTTTTGCACGGATTCTGCTTTTCTAGCCATACTTTTTTAAAATTTATTTTTTTATTCGGAAATATTTTTTATGTTTTGCATTGCCTCCGCGAGTTTGCCTTTTTCAATTTTCGCAAGCTCTGCTTTTATGAACGCATTGCCTTCGGATTCCAATTCATTTATCGCCTTTACAAATTCTTCATAAGCGGCGTTCATCTTTTCAACAATGATTGCTTGTTCGTTTTCATTTGACATAAAAAATATAACTTAAGGCGTTTGTTCAGCCGCTTGAAGCATTTCGGCTTTTAATTTCACCACTTCTTCTTTTACAATGTCCTCCAAATTCGGAACTTTTTCTCCGATAAACGCTAAAACCGCCTGCGGATTTTGTTCCATTTCCGCCATTTGTTTTTGATCCTCATCGGCCATTACTTCCATAATGCGAAGCATTACTCTTTTTTGAACCAGCTCATTCATTTGTTCGAGCATGGCTGATTTTTCGTCGTCGGGCAATGACTGCAGTCCGAGCAAACCGATGATATTCGCCCTCAATAAATCGGTTAAAACTTGATTTGGCATAACTTTTTTATTATTATTTATATTTAATTTAGTTGAAATCATTTTATCTTATTTTAACAATATCGCCAAACGCAGTTGATTTTTTATCGATTTTAAGCTATAAATTACTTGATAACCAATAAGCTAAATTTATGAATATTCGAACTCGACGCATTATCGCGCTGATATTTATCGGCATTTTCTTTGTCAGCGCGCCGATTCTCATTCTATATACAGCCGGATTCCGCTATGACATCAAGAAAGGAGGGCTGGAAAAAACCGGCGCTCTTGTCATTGAGACTACTCCGAGAGGAGCGACCGTCACACTGAACGGCCAGCCGGAAAATACGAAAACGCCGGTTCGGCTGAACAATGTTCTGCCCGATGATTACGAAATCTCAGTGGAAAAAGACGGCTACTATTCCTGGTCGAAAAAATTATCTGTCCTCAGCCGGGAAACCACTTTTGCCGAAGACATTGTTTTGTTCGCAAAAAACGACGCCGAGAAATTGGTTGAAAATAAAATCGAGCGGCTGGACTTTTCTCCTCAAAAAAAATTCGCGGTTTATTCGACCGCTTCCGGTGAAGGATACGAACTCTTTCTCCTGGATCTGGGAAATCAAAAAACGAAAAGCTTGCTCTCCGGCGAACAACCATTTAAAAATCCAACCTCCATCTGGGCGAATGACGCGACAAAATTCCTTTTCCTGTCAAAAGAAAACGCAATCGTTTTTTCCACGACTTTTTTCAAGCAATCGAGCGATCTTTTTCCGTATATTATTGAAAATGATTTGACTGATTTCAAATGGGACATCGGCAATGATGAAATACTTTTCGCGAGGAGCGGAAATTCGGTTTACAAAATAAACGCGGCGCTGAACCGGCTGGAAAAACCGGAACTTATTTTTCAAATGGATGACACGAAAAAACTTTTTGATTTTTTCATTTTTGAAAATGAAATATACACGATCGAACGGATTCAAACAAAAAACATTTTGACCAAGTATCCGCTGAAGAACGGCGCGGCCAACAAAATAAGCAAGAGCATTGAGCTGAAAAATGAAAATTACAAATTTGATTCCGTTTATCGCAATTTATTGGCGGTGAAAAACAATGAAAACAATTATTACTTCGTAAACCTCGAACTGGATAATATTGTTTTGTTCAAAAACAATATACAAAAGATGGAACTTTTCAACAATGAATTACTATTGATTCAGACGGATCAAGAATTATCTTTTCTCAATCTTGCGAACGGAGACATCAGCGAAAAAACAATCGCCCGATACAGCCAAGGACTGCAAAATTCCGCTTGGCACAAATCAGCCAATTATGTTTTCGCGCTCCAAGAAAACAAGATCAGCATAATTGAAATGGATGACAGAAACGGACACTTTGCCATCGAGATCCCGCTTTCCGCGATTTCAGACTTTGCGGTTGACGCGAAATGCAAAACCATTTTTTATCTTCAGAACAATTATCTCTGGAAATTGGCGATTCAATAATTTTATCCGCAAAAAAAGCTCCGCCTGGGCGGAGCTTTTTTTATATGGAAATTATTTGCTTAATTTGATGTAAACGCCGGTGGCGAAACTCTGCAAGTAAGTATTGCTGGAACCGCGAATGGCCAAGACCGCGACGAACGCGACGATCGCCGCCAAAATGCCGATGATAATCACGCCGACTTTTCCGACGATCAATAACGAAACCATGCCGGACAAAACAAACGGCAACATGAGAATAACCAAGGCGAGAATCGTAGCGAAACCGATTGCCAGCCAAAGTCCGACGTGAATTAATTTTGAAACAAAAGTGATGACAAAATTATTTACCAACAATTTCATTCCCGATTTGATCGCTTTCCAAAATTTATAATTTTCCAGAACAATGAAACAATAGCTGAAATGCTTGAAAAGACCGACAAACAAATTGTAGATTACCAATAATACGGCCGCGATAATTAAAATTGCCAGGAATACCGCATTGCCGGAATTGCTCATGTACAAATAAAGCGGAGCCGCGATTACCGCGACATTTACCAAAAGCAGAACCAATTCCAAGAGAATCAGCTGAGGCAATTTTTTCAAACCCACTTTTACCAACTGCCAAAACTTGTATCCGCCGCCCTCGAACAAAAGACCGATTCCCATAATCAATCCGGCGCGTGCGATCAAGCTGATTAACACGAATAATAATGACAATAACAGAATAATTGCCACCATTGCAATCCAGAACGAACCTTCTTGGTTCATTGATGCGGACAAACTATTTGCCAATGATCCATTGGAAAAATCAGCCATCATTTGCTGGAAATCGGAAATATCATACTGCAGCATCAGACTTCCGCCGCAAGCGAGCAGTCCCAGCCACCAGAGAGAAACATTTCTAATTGTCAATTTCCACGCTTTTTTTAACAAATCGCCGAAGGGAAAATTCTTCATATTGATTTTTTACGCGAACGCAAATGATTTTCGCAGTTTGAAATCCGCGCGTTTTTATTTTTGAATTAATCGCGCATTGTCTCAATTTTCAAAAGACAAATAACGGATCAATCAACTTTAAATTATTGATTTAAATTTTCAGGACAAGCTCCCATGCTTTTTTGATACAGCTGAGTGGCTCGCAAATTTGACGCGCGCAGGAGCGAGTCGCAGGTGCCGGCGTCAATCCATCTTCCTTTTATCATTTTAACATCTAATTCGTTTATCGCCAAATAAGCTTTGTGAATTTCAGTAATATCCGTCTCCGGCCGCCAAGTCGGTTTTATTCCTTTTGCAATATGGCAAACACGCGAATCGTAGATATAAGCTCCGGGAATGGCAAAATCGCTTTTCGGATTTTTCGGTTTTTCTTCGATTGACAGCACTTTTTTATTTTCATCGAATTCCACCACTCCGAATCGCTCGGGATCAGGAACTTTAACGGCAAAAATTCTTCCGCCACCTTTGAAACTTTGGACATCTTCCGTAAAATCATGATCAAAAAATAAATTGTCGCCGAGAATCATCGTCACATTGTCATCTCCGATAAATCTCTCGCCGATGAGATAAGCTTCGGGCAATCCGCGCGGCTCGTCCTGAATTTCATAAGTGATGCGCACGCCGAATTCTTTGCCCGAGCCGAGCAAATTCAAATAATGTCCGGCGTATTCCGGAGAAACTATCATCAAAATGTCTTTTATTCCGGCATTGATCAATGTTTCCAGCGGAAACATCACCATCGGCTTGTCATAAATCGGCAAAAGCTGTTTGCTGGTAATCTTTGTCAGCGGATACAAGCGAGTTCCCTTTCCTCCTGACAAAATGATTCCTTTCATATTTCTCGTTTCATTGATTTCCACTGACTGAACTTTTTTTTCTTCCGATTTTTCTTCGGGTTTCATTTCTCCGATATCCAGCAAAAACTCGCCAAGCGCATCCTGCCAACTTCTCTGCGGAGGCAGTTTTGTGTTTTTCAAAATGGAAAAATCCGGTCTTCGCGCCGGCCGGGGAAATTTGTCGCTCGGCACAGCATTCATTTTTACTTCTTTTTTCAATTGGCGGAAAATTTCTTCGGCAAATTCATACCAACTGCAAGAACCGCTGTTCGTCACATGATAAATTCCGTAAGCGTATTCATTTTCAACAATCTTCTTTGTCAGGAGCGCCAAATCCGGCGCATATGTCGGACTGGCGACTTCTTCATTCACCACTTCCAGCAAATCTCTTTCGCGCGACGCCTGAATTATTTTTTCAACAAAACTTTTTTTCGCTCCCGGCTGAGAAGACGCGCGGCCGAACAATCGCGAAGTTCGGAGCAAATAACATTTTTCACAGAAATACATGGCTTTTTCAGCGATCAATTTCGATTCTCCGTAATTCGATATCGGCGCGGCAAAATCGGTTTCCAGATAACCGTCTTTCTTGCTTCCGTCGAAAATATAATCAGTGCCGTACTGAACGAAAATCGCGCCGATTTCCTGCGCGGCCTTGGCAACATTCAACGGACCTTCTCCGTTTATTTTGTTCGCCAATTCGAAATTTTCTTCACAGCCGTCAACATCATTATACGCGGCCGCGTTTATTATCAAATCAGGATGCAATTCACTGATTTTTCTTTTCACTGTTTCAAAATCGGAAATATCCATTTCATTTCTGCCCCAAAGATACAATTTTTCTTCTGCGAACGCTCGAGCCAATTCCTGCCCCAGCATTCCGCGCGCGCCGAGAATTAAAACTTTCATAAAATTTAAATTTATTTATTACATGCATTATCTCTTTTTGTACCAAAGATCATAATAATCTTTGTAATCGCCGGATTTTATTCTGCGCCACCATTCCTGATTGTTCATGTACCAATCGATCATGCTTCTGATGCCGGAATCAAAATCGATTTGCGGACGCCAGCCGAGTTCAGCCTGAATTTTATAAGGTTTTATCGCATAGCGGCGGTCATGGCCCGGCCGGTCTTTCACGTATTCTATCATTTCATCGCCAAATCCCATGCAACTTAAAATCATTTTCGTCAATTCTATATTTGATTTTTCACAGCGCGCGCCGACAACATAGGTTTCACCGATTTTCCCGCGATGAATCACCGCGTCAACGGCAGAACAATGATCATCGACATGAATCCAATCGCGCACATTTTTTCCGTCGCCGTAGAGCGGAACTTTTTCTCCTTGCAACAAATTCGTGATAAACAAGGGAATCATTTTTTCCGGAAACATGTATTGACCGTAATTGTTCGAACAATTGGAAATCGTAATCGGCAAACCGTAAGTGTGGAAATAAGCGCGGACCAGATGGTCGGAAGCGGCTTTTGACGCTGAATACGGACTCCTGGGTTCGTACGGAGTTTCCTCGATAAACGCTTTGTCCGAATCTTCCAGAGGAAGAGAACCGAAAACTTCATCAGTGGAAATATGATGAAATCGCTTGTTTCCCAGCTTTCTCGCGGTTTCCAGCAAAACCTGAGTTCCCAGCACATTTGTCCTGATAAAATCATCCGCGCCGAGCACAGAGCGATCGACATGGGATTCGGCCGCGAAATGAACGATAATGTCACAGTCAGCCGCAATATGCTCGAGCAATTCGGAATTTAAAATATCACCTCTGACAAATTTATAATTCGGGTGATATTCAAAATCTTTTAAATTTTCCAAATTGCCGGCATAAGTCAATTTATCAAGATTTATAATCTGATAATCCGGATATTTGTTCAAAATATAACGAATGAAATTCGAGCCGATAAATCCGGCTCCGCCCGTGACAAGCAGTTTCATAATATTTTTTTTATTTTCTAACTCGCTGAAAAATATTTATTACGATAAAACTTCCGACAAAAAACCGCGAAATTTAACGAGGCTCTCGGCAGGCAACAAAAATCTTTATTCCCCGCCGTTATTGAAAATTTTTCTGAAATTCCTTATTTCATTTCTGACACCTTACTACTTTTCGGAAATTTGCGCAATGAAAATAATCACAAAAAATGCTCTTTGTAAAGTCGCATCCGGCTTACGCTAAAATGCTTGCTGAAAAAGTTTTGGCAATGCATTTTTTCGGCTGAAATTGCTTGACAATAGTCAAATTTTAATTTCTTTATTTTATTTCCCGCCAAGAGGAGGAGGACATGAAAAATAAACAGCCGGAAACAGAAGCGGAATATTATAACGAGATCAACGAACTTTCACAAAAACTCGTTTTTTCCATCGCGGAGCAAAATGAATCCGCGACAAAAGAGTATCAGCGAAAACTTGAAACATTGTTCCCCGCCATTGCGGAAAAATTCGGGGTTGTCCTTTCCTTTTCTCCGGACAAAGAACAATCGGAATTGCCTCCGGGCGAAATTCATTATCGGCAATGGCTGAAAAAAATGGGAAATCGAAACAAGCAGTAAAATCAAAAAGCTGGCGGAAACATCCGACAGCTTTTTTATTGATTGAAAATTAACAGTCGAACTGTTTATTCTTTGCCATTATTATTTTCAATAAACGATTTCATTCTTATCCCGTTTCACTTTTGCTAAAACGCGGCTTTTATTTTTTCCGCCACTTGTTCGATTTCTCCTGGTTCATACGGTTTGCCGCCGAAAAGTTTGTGTCCGTCGCCCTCGCGCCGCGGAACAATGTGAAAATGCAAATGCGAAATAATCTGGCCGGCGGCCGCGCCGTTGTTCACGGAAAAATTGAACGCGTCATAATTCAATCCGGACATAATGGCGCGGGAAATTTTCGGAACAATGGAAATCAACGAACGCAAAGTTTCGCCGCTCGCGTCCAACAAATTCTCGCAATGAACCTTTGGCACAACCAGCGCGTGTCCCGGATTTGAAGGATTTATATCCAGAAAACAAATAATGGATTCATCTTCATAAATGATTTCCGCCGGGACTTCCCGATTGATGATTTTGCAAAATAAACAATCCATAAAAATATTTTAAAAAAATAAACGTGTATTAAATTCCTTTTTTCAGGAGACTGATCAGAGCGAAAAATACGCTGATGTAAAAAAATATTTGCGCCAAGGAAATCAAAACCGGCATAGCGGCAAAAAGTCCGATCATGAGAAATGAGGCGCCGAAACATTGCAGATTCATTTTTATTTTTCCGTAATTGTTCGCCTGAATGCCGATCGGATTGGCTGACACCTTGTTCACAACGCCGGCAAGAATAAAAGTTGTTTCAATAACCAAAACCAAAACAGCCAAAACCAAATTTATTTTCAAAAGCAAAATGGCGACAACCGAGCCGACCAGCAATTTGTCAGCCACCGGATCCCACACCTTGCCCCATTCGGTAATCTGATTTCTCAGCCGCGCGAGAGCGCCGTCGAGAAAATCGGTGATTGCCAGCAAAATAAAAATCACAAACGAAATCCGATATTCGCCGGCCACCAAATAAACGATCAAAGCGGGAGTGAAAACCAAACGGATAAACGTCAAATGATTGGGCAATAATTTTTTCGGAATAATCGGCAAGAACGGTTTTACCAAACAATCAAACGGCGCCAATTTTTCTCCATTCATTAATTTTTCGATCATTTGATTTTCAAAATTATGAAGACTTTAAAAATATTTTATTTATCTGTTTTTTGTCGTCCAATCGAAATTTATCGAAGGATCGTCGAACGGAATTCTCTCTTCATCGGGATTGGCCGGATCATATGTTTTATTGGTGTGATAAAAAAGTCCGACAACTTCATTTCCCAAAACTCGGTAGCCGTGCGCCACTCCCGGCGGAATCGAAATCAGACAAGGATTATTTTCGCCGCTGAATATCACTTGAGTTTCTCCTCTTGTCGCCGAATCTTCGCGCTTGTCATACAATACCACTTGCGCGTTTCCGCGGCAGACGAACCAGACATCGAATTGTTTTTTGTGCCAATGAAAAGCTTTTATCACTCCCGGAAAAGTTTCCGTATAACTCGTTTGTTTCACTTCGCAAAAAGTTTCTTCGCCGAATTTTATGATTTCAGCAAAAAAACCGCGATCATCATTGAATTTTTTCAGCTGTTTGATTTTCACTCCGTCAATCATAGGATTTCTTGTTAATGAATAATCGATTATTGAATTTTAATCAGCTTCAATTATTTTACCGCGATATTAATTCCGGCGGTAAAACCGTTCGGCCAAGGGAAAATCTGGGAAATCATTGTGCCGTCAGTGTTAAACATTTTGACATGCGGTCCGCCGCCTTTTCCGGCGGCAGTAATAATGTCAATTTTTCCGTTTCCATCCCAATCTCGAGCCGCGACTTTTACGCCGCCCAGAAATTTTGAATTGTAAGCTTCGAAACCGAATAACTTTTTTCCGTTGTAATCATAGCCGTTTACATAAGAACGAGAACCGGCGCCCGCACCTGCAAGTATATCTTTTTTTCCGTCATTGTTCAAATCAGATATCGCAACATTCGCTCCTGATAAAACAGATGCGGAAAAAGCGATAAAACTGTTTTTCAAATTTCCTTTTTCATCGAAAATTTTAATTTTCGGCAAAAGGCCTGATTTCGGTCCGGCGACAATATCATCTTTTTTGTCGCCATCAACATCGCCGACCGCGATATTTATTCCATTTTTAAAATCTTTGTTAAAAGCGAGGAATTCCCGTTCAAGCTGTCCGTTTTGATTGAAAATTTTTATTGTCGGATCAGACTTTGATTCGGGCGCGACAACAATTTCCACTTTGCCGTCAGAATCAACATCGCCGGCGGAAACATTTACTCCGCCTCGAAAATTAATGTCATAAGCGAGAAAACTGCTGATTATTTTTCCCTGAAAATCAATAACTCGGACAAACGGCTGATCGCCGGCAACCGCTCCGGAGACGATTTCGCTGACGCCGTCATTATTTACATCAGCCAATTGAAAATTCAATCCGTGAAATTTATCTCCGCTGAAAACTTGCAATTCTTTGATCGTTTGGAATTGCGAATTCAAAATTTTAATTGTTCCCGTTCCGGAAGCGGCCTTTGAAACCAGCAATTCAGAGGTGGAAACTATGGGCTCTGCCTCGGGAGAACTTTGTTCAGCCGGCAATGCGGGAACAGAGGTTGAAACTTTCACTTTGTCAATCGCTTTTTTGATATTCAAAAGTCCGCTTCCCGCTTTATTTTCATATTTCGGATCCTGCAAAAACATCAATCCGCTTTCATCGGTTATCAATTTGATAATTTGCGCGGGACTGAGCGTCGGATCAACCGATTTCAAGAGCGCGGCTCCGCCGGAAACGAGCGCGGCGGCAAAAGAACTGCCATTCCAATTTTCTTCGATCAAATTTCTAAAATCCAAATAATTGGTATTTTGATAAACAGAACTGACGATCTCTTCTCCCGGCGCGCCGATGTCAATGCAATCGGCGCCGTAATTGGTGAAAGTTGAAATTTGATTTTTCTTGTTGGTGGAAACAACTCCCAAAATTCTATTGACAGAAGAATCGCGATCATAACAAACGGGATAAAGCGGGTTGGCGCTCATGTCAGCGCCGGCAAGATCCATGTTTTCCGAATTTCCCGCTGCAGCCACAATCAAAACGCCTTTGTCATACGCGTTGATAATGCTTTTCTTCAGAGTGTCGCTGTATTCAGAACCGGCAAAACTCAAATTGATTATATTCGCGCCGTTTTTCACCGCATAATCAATGGCTGAACTGACAGCCGATGAATTTCCATTGCCAACGGAATTCAGCGCCAGCAATGGCATTATTTTTACATTTGAAGCCACGCCTTTTATTCCAATGTTATTGTCGCTGATCGCGGCAATTATTCCGGCAACAAATGTGCCGTGATTGACAGATGTCTTGGAATATCCCAGCAAAATATCCGGCTCAGTATCAGCTGAATTGGAAACAAAATTCCAGCCATGAATATCATCAATATATCCATTGTTGTCATTGTCTTTTCTGTCTCCGGCGATTTCGCGGCTGTTCGTCCAGATATTTCCCTGCAATTCCGGATGATCCAGATCAACGCCGGTATCAATGACAGCCACAATAATATTGGGAGTTCCCCGCGTCGTCTGCCAGGATTCATCCGCTTTGATTGTCTTCAAATACCACTGTTTAATATAATAAGGATCATCGGCCGCCAAGGCCGTTGAAGTGAATAGAAAACAAAAAAACACTAAAATTACAAAAATTTTAAATTTCATACAAAAGATAATTTCATACAAAATAATTATAGCTGATTTTAATGAATTTGGGAAAATTCCAAGCTTGACAAACAACCTGTTATCTGTAATAATAAGTTGAAATCTCGGGCAAGGAGGCTAGGATGAGCTCGAAAAACGAGAAATTCGGCCGAATGGCCGAAGTGGTTCCTTTCAAACCCAGACCAAAAAAACAAGACATGGAGACAAGAGCGAGAATTCCGCATTCTGATCTGGATTCATATTTCGAAAACATGATAAGATTGAAATTGCTTTCGAGAGATGATGTGAATCTCTTGGAAAAAGCGCTGGCTCCGCTCTTGGCGATTTTTCCTTTTCTGGAAACCATTGAAACTGTCAGAGAAGAAATCGCGCAGGAAGGCGTCACCAAAGACTTTATTCGCAGTGAAGAGCGCTGCAACTGGCTGAGCGCCGGAAGCAAAGGCGAAAGCTTCATTGCCGGATTTGACTTTGAAAAAGCGTATGATCATTTCCTCGTCACCAGCGAGGAGGATGAAAATCGAACGGTTGTTTTTCTGGGAGGGAAAAACTCCGCGCAAAAATATGTTCCGCCCAGCCGGGCTGATGCGGAAACTTTCTTCTTCGTGATTCTCCGAATGTTCCGCTATCAATTCAATATTGAAATGAAGAGGGACATTGATGAGCTGAACGAAAAAATCGCGGAATTGGAGGAAATCGAAGAACGAGAGAGAAAACTCAGAGATGAGGAAGATGAAGCGTCCGCTCCTCCATTGTCAGAGCTGGCAAAAGAAGCGGAGGCGCAGGAAAAAATCAAAACAACGATGGATGATGTTCGTCTCGTTGAACTCATGGCAAAGATGGGTGATCTCGCTGAAGACAAGGATGATGATGACGACATTCCGTCATTGTCGGAATTGACAGCGGAGAAATCGGTGAAAAAGCAAATCAAACCGCTGGAACCGCCAAACATGGATCCGCGGACTGAGCCGATTTCCCTGTGGCAAAAAATTCTCGCGTGGCTCAACTCTTGAAAACAGCCGCGCGAAAAACGCGAGCCGGACATTCCGGACTCGCGCTTTTTTTTTATTCATTTACTCTTTCTTTGTTTTCTCGCACAACCTTTTCAATGAATTCCGTGAATGGAATCGCGCCCAAATCGCCTTTGCCGTGCCGGCGGACAGCTACTGTTTTGTCTGTCTCTTCTTTTTCTCCGACAACCAAGAGATACGGAACTTTTTCTTTTTCACCGTTTCTTATTTTCTTTCCCAGTGATTCATCATCATTATCGAGAACAACGCGAATTTCATTTTTCTTCAATTCCCGCGTTATTTCCTCTGCGTATTGATTGAACTTTTCCGAAATTGGCAGGACTTTCACCTGAACCGGAGACAGCCACAGCGGAAAAGCGCCGGCATAATGTTCGATCAGCAAACCGATGAATCTTTCGAACGAACCCATGAGCGCGCGATGCAGCATATACGGCCGTTCTTCTTTTCCTTCCGAATTGATATAGGTCATGTCAAATCTTTCCGGCAAATTGAAATCAAATTGAAGAGTGGAACATTGCCATTCTCGGCCGAGCGCGTCTTTAACTTTGTAATCCAGCTTCGGTCCGTAGAACGCGGCTTCACCTATTTCTTTTGAATATTCGATTCCCAGTTCAGAGGCGACTTTTTCCATTACAGCTTCAGTGAATTCCCAGCCTTCATCATTGCCCGTGTATTTTTCCTTGTTCGCCGGATCGCGCAATGACAAATAAATTTTATAATCGGAAAAACCGAATGAATCGAAAATATATTTTATAAAATTCGCCACTCGCTTTAATTCTTCCGCCACTTGCTCTCTCGTGCAAATGATATGCGCGTCATCCTGAGTAAATCCGCGAACGCGAGTCAATCCGGACAATTCGCCGGATTTTTCATAACGATAAACAGTGCCGCATTCCGCCCAGCGCAGAGGAAGATCTTTGTAAGAATGCATTTCGGATTTGTAAATTTCAACATGAAACGGACAATTCATCGGCTTTAGCAAATATTCTTCTTTCGGTTTGTCCGAACCGGCGGAAGTTTGCTGTTCTTTCAATGATTTGCTCACTTCGATTGACGGATACATGCTCTCATTGTAAAAATTCCAATGTCCGGAAGTTTCCCAAAGCGCGCGACTGCCGATGTGCGGACCGCGCACCAATTCATAACCGTTTTCCAGATGCGCTTTGTACCAAAAATCTTCAATCACCCGCCAGAGCATCGCGCCTTTCGGCTTCCACAGAGGAAGACCGAGGCCGACGACCGGATCGAGAACAAACAAATCTTTTCCAATAACGCGATGATCTCTTTTTTCCGCTTCTTCCAAAAGATTCAAATAATTTTCCAATTCTTCATTCGTTTCAAATGCCAAGCCGTAAATTCTCTGAAGCATTTTGTTTTTTTCATCGCCCCGCCAATACGCGCCCGCCAACTTTTGCAATTTAAATGCGCCGATCTCGCCGGTTGACTCAACATGAGGACCGCGGCACATGTCTTCGAAAACAACATTGCCGTCTTTGTCGATATTTTTGTAAAAACTTATTTCCGTTTCTCCTTCGCGCGCCAGATCGTCAATCATTTCATGTTTATATTCATTGCCTTTAACTTTTTCCAAAGCTTCGGAAATCGGCAATTTATATTGTTCAAATCGGTATTTTGCTTTTACAATATTTTTCATTTCTTTTTCCAGCCGTTTCAAATCTCCCGGAGCAAAAGATTCTTCACCCAGATCAAAATCATAATAGAATCCATTGTCAATCGCCGGTCCGATAGTTAATTTCGCGTTCGGATAAAATTTCAATACAGCCTGCGCCAAAATGTGCGAAAGAGAATGGCGCATGATTGTTAATTTTTCATTGTCCATATTTTTATAAGCGAGAAAGCGTAAAAGCGAGATAAGTTTACCCCGCCCGCGGCGGGGCGAGTTAAGCATATGCAGCGGCGGATTGCATCCGCCGAAACGTCGTGTCGCGACGCAAAATCTTGCGCCCAATTCTAAATAGTCTTAACGCATTTTATTTGCTTTGACGCATTCGTTTATTAATAAAAAAACCAAGGTCATAAAAATTAACCTTGGGGTCCCACCAGACAGCCTGCCGTCCATTTTATCTTTCGAAATTAATAAAATCTGACGGCCTGCCGTCCGCAGCTCCGCAGAGCGCAGGACGGTTCCACCCAAGTTTCTCTGAAATTTTTCAGAGACACTCTTTTCGCCAAAACTTAGTTTAGCTCTTCGCTAAAATCCGAGTCGGATAATCGGTTGGTGGCCGATTCAATCGTTTTGAACTGTTTGCATTATATCAAAATCAAATAAATCGTCAATTATCAATCATTTACTGGGACGAACTATTGTAATGACGATATGATCTTTCAAGCTGGGAATTCTTTTCACCCAGAACGGCGAAAGCGAAATTTTCACTGATTCGACGGAATCGAAATTCGCCAAATACAATTCCACGCCTTTTGTGCTCAAGCCGGCGATTTTTTCCTTGTCGAAAATAGCATTGTCTTCCTTTATGATATTTTCTCCTTCAACATGCACTCGCACATTGGCTGTCTTTGTATCAACATTGTAATTTTGAACATTGTAGGAAAAATTATTCATATTCAAACTCAACAACTGCTGGCCGTCCGGCACGATTGACTGCAAACGACTGCCCGCAAGTTCGAGAATTTTCTCCTGATCCAGCGCAATGGCGGAAATTTTCAGTTTCATTTCAACCGTAAATTTATCCTTTACCGATTCCACCGGATCGGAAACATTTTCTGACACAACTTCTTTTGCCACAATGATTACCGCGTAATTTTTTCCGGAAACTTGCAGATTGAAATCTTCGAGCGCTTTTGCTTTCAAGTCTTCTTCCAATTTTTCTTTTGCGCGCGCGATGTCAGCGGCTTTTATCACGCTCACGGAAACGCCCGTGCTCTTCAAGACCGATTGGCTCTCCGCGTAAACCAGCGATTGCATGCTCTGAGACAATCCGGGAATAATGAAATTCGTTGCCGGCAATTCTTCAAATGAAGTCGGATCATCCGCGTAAACATCTGCTTCGACCTGTCCGTTGGCCGGAATATCCACGCGATCGGTCAGTCGCAATAAAACGCCGTTCGGATCCAGCAGTCTGGTGGTTTTTACCAGCGCTTGGCTGTCCCCTCTTTTATTGTAAACAATGACTTTTCCAATGGAATTTCCTGAAAGTCCTTTTGAACCGGTGGCTGTTTCCTCGAGCGAGCCGTCAACCTCTGTTTCCATCAATTTCGCCTGTAGCGAACCGGATCCGCCTCCGCCGTCAGCCTCCACGTCAGCGACAAATTCGGTTTCAAGCTTCGTCACGCGCGGAGTCACTTCGATCACCGCTTTGCTCGCTGAAAAATAAAAAATTATTACAACCAACAAAACCGTGATAACGACAAAACCCAATATCATTTTTTTATAGCCCTCGCTCACGCCAGGGTGATTGCTTCGTATATACATAAGTTAATGTTTTTATTTTTACTCATTTTTAATTTTATCAAAAAACAATGAAAAACAAAAGCGGAAAGATTGAATCGCGTTGAAACCGGATGAAAGTCTGTTAATAACTTTGTTAAATAAAAATTCCGTTTGGCAGAGATTCACAGCGGACTTTTTATATTTCGCAAAGCCATGTTGGTCAGATGCGTGTAAATTTGCGTTGTTCGGATATTTTGATGGCCGAGGAGTTCCTGCACATAGCGCACGTCCACTCCGTTTTCCAGGAGATGCGTGGCAAAGCTGTGGCGCAAAGAATGAAAAGTTGCTGATTTCCCAACTTTTGCTTTCTTCAATGCATTCTCAAAAATTTTCTGCGCGGTTCTCTCGGTCAATCTGCCGCCGCGCTCGCTTTCCAGTAAAAATTCATCAAAATCACGACAGCCAATCATTTTTATCAGGTCATCTTTCAGTTTTTCCGGAATTACTGAAATTCGATCTTTTCCTCCTTTCGATTGTCTGATCGCAATTTGCAAATGAACGCAATCGATGTCTTTTATTTTTAATTTTACAATTTCCGAAACACGAAGTCCCGAGCCATAAGCAAGCGCAATAAGCATCCGATGTTTATTATTTCTGATGGAAGCAAGAATTACGGCAATCTCTTCTCGAGAAAAAATTACGGGCAAGCGTTTCGGTTTGCGCGCATATTTCAAATTAATGCAAAACGGCGCTTTTACTATATTCTCATAAAAAAACTTGATTGCATTCAATCGCACATTAACGGTTTGACCGGAAATGCCGCGTTCCAACAAACCCGCCAAATACTTTTTCGTCTTGTATTCATCGAATTTTTCAAAATCACAACCCAAATATCTGAAATAATCCTCAATACAACTCAAATAACTTTTCACAGTACTCCGGCTGTAATTTCGATACTTCAATTCAATTTCCATTTTCTCAATCCATTGTTGCATAGAACCCCTCCCTTTGTTATAATTATCTTAATCAAATTATAACATAAATCATAACACAATTCGTTTTAGCTACCAATTATTGCATCTTATACGAAAACATTTCGCATAAGAACGAGTTATATGAAATACATGTTTTCCTTTTGGGGCTATCGCCCCAGCTCTTAAAAAGAATCCGATTTTGTTTTTCTTTTATTATAGAGGGGAAATATGGAGTTTTCTTCGCTACGCTACGAAAACATTTATTTTATAAGGGGAATAAGCGGTATTTCCTCCGCTTCGCTCCGGAAACGGTTTATTTATTAGGGGAAAACGAATACAATAACATTTGTTAAAACATAATAACTATGGCAAACGATAAAGAAGCAAAAGCGCGAATAAAAATTAATAAACTCCTTGAGGATTCAGGGTGGCGTTTTGATGATTCTAAAAATGGAAAAGCCAACATCCAACTTGAGGCTGGCGTAAAATTCAATGAACTCGATGAAAATTTAGAAAACGCCGTAACCAGCGATGGTCGTCGCGGAGCAATTGATTTTCTCTTACTTGATAAAGACGGACGCGCGCTTGTCGTATTAGAAGCAAAAAAAGAATCAATTGATCCACTTTCCGCAAAAGAACAAGCTAGAAATTATGCACGCAACGTCAATGCACGTTTTGTAATTCTTTCAAACGGCAATATTCATTATTTTTGGGACACTAAACATGGCAATCCGGAAGTGATTTCTAGATTTCCTACCCAAGATTCAATTACTCAATTCGAAAAAT
Organism: Patescibacteria group bacterium; assembly: GCA_018818405.1. Lineage (GTDB taxonomy): Bacteria > Patescibacteriota > Patescibacteriia > UBA11705 > JABHMO01 > JAHIRY01. The sequence goes on from JAHIRY010000040.1 coordinate 36,044, forward strand.
GGGAACCAAATCCAAAAGAATTGGCCGAAACAAAAGTAGATGAAAATTATATTATTGAATCCCAAATGCCGGGATTTGCCAACGATCCAACTTTTCAAAATACCGACACACGAGGAGAATTTCTAAAAAACAACAATTTAAAACAACTCCGACCTTATCAAGTAAACGCAATAAAAAGCCTTCAAACTTCGGCGCAATCAGGACAGAATCGCTTTTTGTTTGAAATGGCAACAGGCACAGGCAAAACCCTTATTTCCGCCGCCGTCATCAAGTTATTTCTCAAATCAGGCAATGCGCGCAGAGTTTTGTTTTTAGTAGATCGTCTTGAACTTGAAGATCAAGCATTTAAGGCATTTAGAAACTATTTGGGGCATGATTATGGAACTGTAATTTACAAAGATTCTCACGATTCTTGGCAGAACGCACAAATTGTCGTTTCCACAATTCAGACATTTCTTGCCGGAGACAGATACAAAAAAGATTTTTCGCCAACCGATTTTGAATTTGTTATTTCCGATGAAGCCCATCGTTCAATTGGAGGAAACAGTCGTGCCGTATTTGAATATTTTGTCGGCTATAAATTGGGATTAACCGCTACTCCAAAAGATTATCTAAGAGGATTTGACGGAGAAAATGGCGACACTCAAAGAGAATTTGAAAGAAGGCAACTTCTCGATACTTACAAAACTTTTGGCTGTGAATCAGGCGAACCAACTTTTCGCTATGATCTTGTCGCCGGAGTAAATGATGGATTTTTGATCAATCCGATTGTGGTAGACGCACGGACAGAGATAACCACTGATTTGCTTTCCGACGAAGGATTGGCAGTTCACAAAACAAATGAAAATGGCGAATCAACTGATGACATTTTCAACGAACGGCATTATGAGCGTAAATTTTTCAACGAGGAAACCAACATCGCCATGTGTAAGGCGTTTATGGATAATGCGCTTTTTGATCCAATGGCAAAAAAACGAGGCATTGAATTGTTTGGCAAATCAATTGTTTTCTGTGTTTCTCAAAGGCATGCTGCCAAAATTACCAATATTCTCAACAAACTAGCTTTTGAGAAATGGCCAGATCAATACAATGAATCAGATTTTGCCGTTCAAGTTACTTCTCTAGTACAAAACGCCCAGCAAATGACTATAAATTTTGCCAATAACATGCTTTCAGGCAAGGTACGACAACCCGAAGGCTATGATTCCAGTAAGACCAGAATTGCTGTAACTGTGGGGATGATGACTACTGGCTATGATTGCCAGGATATTTTAAATCTTGCTTTGATGCGCCCTGTTTTTTCTCCGGCTGATTTTGTGCAAATCAAAGGGCGTGGCACTCGCAAATATACTTTTGAATATGAAGATTATAATTCGGACGAAACTATCGCAGAACCAAAAGAACATTTTAAATTTTTCGATTTCTTTGCAACCTGCGAATACTTTGAAAATGAGTTTCCTTATGATGAAAAAATTAAACTCCCTGTAGTAAAACAAATTAAATCCGTTGAAGATATTGTTAAAAACCAAGCTAAACAAGGCGAGTTTGTCGATGAAAACGGAAACAAAATTTTCAAAGGTCCAATTGACTTGGCAGAAAGCGACGAAGTGGCATCAATAACAGAAACACCGGTCGGAGTAGAAGGTATGCGAATTGACCGCGAAGGATTCAAGAGAGCGGTAGAAGAAGATATACGCGGAAACGAAACCCTCAAAAACCTTTGGGAAAATGGCGATACTGAAGAAGCCGAAGATTTTGCTAAAAAACATGTACTTGATAAACCAAAATATTTTCTCAATCTTGATAAAATTCGTAAAATTTTCAATGTTGATCGTCGAATTAGCGTCAAAGAATTTTTGCAGGTTGCCTTTGGTGACAAAGATACCTTTGAAATGAAAGATGATTTATTGGAATCAGAATGGGATAAATTTCAAGAAGTAAATTTCAATAATCAGGAAATTGAAACAGAAAAATATCAAGCGATAAAAATGTTTTTCAAAGCGTATATCGTAGACGAAGAAGTCCGCGATATTATTAAACGAAACCAGCCGGCGGACTTTTATCACTGTGCTTCATTTGATTTTTCCGAATATCAAAGACTAAATGGCTTTAAAGAACTCGTGCCAAGATACATCAAAGATTATGTATCACTTAATACTTTTATGAATTAGACATGTCTAAAAATAAAAAAAAACAAACAATCGGATTTTGGGATAAGGGAAAAGAAACAACACTTATTAATTGTTCTAGCGAAGGTTTTGATATTGGCCTAAAGTCAGAGGGTGAAGGGCTACTGGCTAAAAATTTTAAATCGCTAGGTAATACTACAAATTCTGATTGGTATGAAAAATGGTGGATGAAATATATTATTTTTCCTCTTGCTGTACTAATCATTGGAGCTTTTGTTATTTTTTATATTGGATTAAATTAAAACTATGCTTACATCAGAAACAAAACGACATATTGATGCGGCTAGGCAAGTCCTCGTGGGCGTAGTGCCAAACCCAACATCACAAATTGATCAGATTACCAACGCGCTGATCTATAAATTTATGGATGACATGGATCAATCGGCTATAAAAGCCGGTGGCTCACCATCTTTTTTTACTGATGATTTGGAAAGATATGCTTGGACACGCCTGATGGATAGCAGACTTGGCAATCAAGAAAGAATGAATCTGTATTCAGAAGCTCTGATTAAATTTTCGCAAGCTAAACAATTACCCGAACTTTTTAGAAATATTTTTAAATCCGCATTTTTGCCATATCGCTCACCGGAAGTTTTAGGATTATTTTTAAAAGAAATAAATTATTTTGATTATTCTCACCCAGAAGATTTGGGCGATGGCTATGAATATTTGCTTTCAATCATGTCCTCTCAAGGCGATGCAGGACAATTCCGCACCCCTCGCCATATTATTGATTTTATCGTTGATGCTATCAACCCGACAAAAGACGACAAAGTACTTGATCCTGCTTGCGGAACAGGTGGATTCTTGGTCAGCTCATACAAGCATATATTAGAACAACACGACGGCAAAAATGATCCGGAAAAGAAAGAAAAACCGCTCACCCCAGATGACAGAAGAAAACTTTTTCAAAACTTTGAAGGATATGATATCGATCCAGGCATGGTGCGAATTGCGCAGGTCAATATGTATCTGCATCAATTCAAAAATCCGAAAATTTTTCAATACGACACTTTGGGAATGGATGAACGCTGGAATGACAAGTTTGATGTAATACTCGCCAATCCGCCGTTTATGTCGCCAAAAGGTGGTGTTCGTCCGCATAGTAAATTTAGCGTGCAGTCGAGCCGATCAGAGGTTTTGTTTGTGGACTACATCATGAACCACTTGAAACCCAAAGGCCGAGCAGGTGTAATCGTACCAGAAGGAATTATTTTTCAATCAGGAAGTGCGCACAAACAACTTCGCAAAAACCTCGTCAATGACGGGCTGTATGCAGTCGTGAGCTTGCCAAGTGGAGTGTTTCAGCCATACAGCGGTGTAAAAACCAGTATTTTGCTTTTTGATAATGAACAAGCGAAGCAACGAAGTGAGGTTTTGTTTGTAAAAGTGGAAAATGACGGCTTTGATCCGGGCGCAACAAAAAGACCTATTAGCAAAAACGATTTGCCGACTGCTTTGGATATTTTAGACAAATGGAAAACTGGCGAGAAAGTGGAAAGCAAGTTGGCGGTTTATGTAGAAAAATCCAAAATTGCTGAAAACGGAGACTACAATCTTTCCGGTGATCGCTATCGTGTAGCAACAGATTACAGCAATGCAAAATGGCCGATGGTGGAGTTGGGAGAGGTTTCAGAAATATTAAACGGCTACGCTTTCAAGAGTGAAAAATACACAAACAATGGTATTCGAGTTATTCGAATTACAAATGTACAAAAAGGTAAAATTGTTGATGATGATCCTAAGTTTTACTCTGAAGATTCAATTAACGAAATTGGGAAATTTTTACTCGCTAAAAGTGATCTTTTGATTTCTCTCACTGGTAATGTCGGTAGAGTTGGATTGTTACAATCTGACTTATTGCCAGCCGGACTGAATCAACGAGTTGGTTGTATTCGTCTAAATGACAGCAAACAAGTTTCAATCAGTTATCTTTTTCATGTATTGAATACAGAATTATTTGAAGATGATTGTATAAGAGCTTCAAGTGGTGTTGCACAGAAAAATTTAAGTACAGAATGGTTGAAAAAATATCAAATTCCTGTCCCACCTCTCGAAATTCAAGAGCAAATTGTGGCCGAGTTGGACGGCTACGCAGGCATAATCTCCGGCGCCAAACAAATCTCCCAAAATTGGAAACCAAAAATTGACATCGATCCGGAGTGGGAGAAAGTGAAGCTGGGGGAAATTGCAACGCTTGTTCAAGGTATAAATACTGCGGTGGATAAGCTTCACTATATTGAAGATGGTATAAAGGTTTTGCAAGCAAATAATATTTATCAAGGATCTGTGAATTTTGATAATTTAAAATTTATAACTGCAAAAGAATTTTCAGCGATTAACACAAAATACAAACCCACGAAAGAAGATGTTTTATATTCAAATATCGGTGCTAGATTTGGGTATGCTTCAACTATAGATTTTGATGATAAATTTACATTTTCCTGGAATGTTATGAGAATGGTTATTTTAGATAAATCAAAACTAGACAAATTTTATCTAAAAAATATTCTTAATTCTGATTTACTTCGACAGGTTGTGCTAAGTCAAGCATCAACAAGTACGATGCCATTTATATCTGGAAAAGATTTGAAGGCAATCGAAATCCCTCTTCCACCTCTCGTTATTCAAAAGCAAATCGTGAAAAAAATCGAGGCCGAGCGCACGCTGGTGGAATCTGCCAAAAAGTTGATTGATATTTACGAAGAAAAAACAAAAGAAACGATTTCTAAACTGTGGAATGAATAAATAAATTATGCCTCATATAATCAAGCACAATTTACTGAAAAAAACTCTCGACGAAATCGCAGAGACTGCGCCGGATCATCTGACGATTTACCATCCGGACGAGAGCGATCAAGATGGCCAAATTCACAAATATTCTCGGACACAAATCCACCTTTTTTTAAGAGTCCATTTTGGATTATTAGACTTTAATATTGCCGAAGATCAGATTACTGACGGCACAGATGACGGTGGTCTGGATGCGTATCATATTGACGCAGAAAAGAAAACTATCTATCTTATACAATCAAAATATAAAACTACCCCGGAAGGATACCTTAACAATGATGTCGATTGGCGCGAATTCTTTAAAATGGAGCTAGATCGTATTGTCCAAGGCGAAACGGCCTCGTCATCAGGTCACCAATATAATGGAAAAATAAGAGGTCTCCAACAAAAAATTGGAGAAATTGCTGATATAGCACGGTGGAACTATACACTGATATATTTAGGAAATGTCCCTTCTGCTATTACAAAAGAAAGGTTGTTAACTGTCAGCGGTGGAGTTTGCACAAACACAGAGATACTACACGGAAACGATTTCTATAACCAAGTTTTAATCCCATATCTTAAGCGTGACTTTTACGACAAAGAAGACTTCTCCTTTGAGATATACATCAATCAAGAACGATCAGCAAATCGTATCAGATATTCCGTTGATTTAGCTGATGGCGAATCTGCGGAGGTCCAGCTTTGTTTTGTCCCAACAATGGAAATAGCAAGGATGATGTCGCAATACAGAAATTCGATTTTACAATACAATCCACGTTGTTATGTAGGTATCAAAAATACCGGTGTTAATGCTGACATCAGAGACTCAGTTTCTAACACGGCACATAATGAATTTTCATTACTTAACAATGGCATTACCGTTGTCTGCAATGAGGTAAATTACAACGATAATACTGCGCAACGAGGAAGAGCTTCAATTACTGTATCTAATCCACAGATAGTAAATGGCGGTCAAACAGCGTTTACTTTAGCACATCTATTTGAGAATAATTCTGACAATTCAATTTTTGACGGAAAAGAAGTTCTCACAAAATTTATAATTATTGTAGGCAATCGAGATGAAATGATAGAAAAAATATCTAATGCTACCAATAATCAAAATCCAATAAGGCCAAGGGATAAAGCCTCAAATGATCTAAAAATGATTCAATTGCAGTCGGGCCTCTTTGATCAATATGGCGTTCTACTCGAAAGAAAGCAGGGAGAATTTTATGACTCGATAAAAGAGGGTCTTATAGACAAAAAAAATGTAATAGACAGCGTTATTCTTATGCGTCTTTTGCTTGTATATCGTGGTTCAGTTGCAAGAGCAAGAAGTGCTGGAGAGGGTGTGCTTTTTAGAGATTACAACCTTGACGGAGTTGAAGTTAGCGAAATTTATAAGCTCATTCGAATTTACAATAAAATCTCTAATCTCGACCAACCTAGTGAAAGAGATGGACGAAAACGTTACCAAATTAATATCTGGGGTAATGGACTTAGATACGGTCAATGGGCTATTATATATGCAGTTTATCAATTATCTAAATCCGGTGAAAATCTTAATGATTGTTTGAATCGTGTTCAATCACGATGGATAGATTTCGAAACTACTGTTGCAAATCATGAACATAATCAAAGTTATTCTTCTGACGGCTTCGATTATGCAAACTATTATAAAGGAAGTACCATTGATCGAGATTTAAATGAATATATCCCTAATATAGGAGAATTAGTAGAATCAAAAACCGATGTGGAAATTCCGAAGATATAAAATAATAGTGTGTTTTCGGTCGGGGCAATTCACCCCTTTTCTTCCCCTCTTGCCCCTCCCTCAAACAGAAATAGGAGTTTTGGGCTTCGGGCATTCACCCCTAACCCCTCTGCCCTTCGCCCAAAACAGAAAAACAAAATCAGATTCTTTTTAAGAGCGATTTGCTATCGCAAATCAAAAGGAAAACATGTACATCATATAACACTGCGTATGCGGTTACGGCTTGCTCCGTACCTCCGCAAGCCTACACCCATATTTGCCAGTGGTAAGCACTTCGTGCAATTATACCACTGGCAAACATCGCATACGCAGGAACGTTAGCTGAAATTTTAAAATTTATTTATGCCTGAAAAATATAATAATCCGTCGCCCCCAGAAAAAGAAAGTGGATTTTATAGCGACATCGTTCGGCGGTATGAAACAGAAGTAAATCGCTTTGTTCCAGGTTATGCTGAGGAAATTGTTCCTCTCGTAACTGGTGAAGTAATCAGAAAAGCTCATAACGGAGCTGTTTTAGACCTTGGCTCTGGCGTAGGGAATGTAGATGAAATCATTATAGATCAAGCAAACCCTCAATCCATTGACTTAGTTGAAATTTTAGAGCCAATGATTGAAGAATCTAAAAAGCGATTGGAAGATAAAAATTCCACCATTCGTTTTCATGAGATGTCCGCTGAAGATTTTGAAGCCGAACCAAATAGTTTTAATGCAGTACTGTCAAACCTTGTTATTCACAATATCCCTTATGAAGACAAAGTTAGACTTATAAGCAATATTCATAAGTGGCTTAAAGATGGTGGAATTTTTATCTGGACTGATCTTGTGAGCTTTTCTGATACCGCCGAACTCGAAAGATGTTTTGAAGAGCGTAAAAAAATAGCCATTTCGATGGGGGCGACTGAGGAATTCGCAGAAGAGAATTTTAAAAAGGAACGAGAAGAAGATAATATGATTACCGTTGAACAAATGACTGAAATGCTACAACAAGCTGGTTTTCAAAATATTGAAATTCTCTGGACTCGGTACAATGAAGTGGTCATGCGAGCAACGAAATAAATTTTAAAACATCAGCTAACATTGAATATCTGGTTCCGCTTCGCTCCACCCAAATTGCTCGCAACTTCAGATATCCAGAAACGTTGTACGAAATTCCAACTAGTAAACGAGGTAGATTGAAAGTTTGTGCAAACAAAAAAGCACGTCTTAAAAACGAACTTTTAACTGATTACCCGTCGGAACTGTCGTACAACACCGAGTATGCGGTTGCGTGAAGAAGAAATTATTGATTTTTCTTTTCATTTTAAATCTGGCTCTTTTCAATTTTTTCTATCAGAAAGTGAAGCGCCCTGCCCGAGATGTCTCGAACAGGGCGTGATCTATGACATGAAGGAAGCTACGGACCCTCGAACATGATCCGCCTGCCAACCGCCCGATTGTATGCGCTGTCCTCTCCCGTCAAATCCTTTGACGTATTGTTACCCATTGCGAAAATGGTTGCGAACAGATCTGACACCATCGGGCGATCAATGCTGTCAAGTGCCAGAAGCGCTGTAAACACTGAACTGACTGGATCAGAACTCCCTGTTGCATTGTCGAGGTTGTGAGTCGAGAACTCTCTGTGAGACACCACGTATCCACCATCAGGGTTATAGCTCTTGAGCCACGCTTCCCTGTCTTTGATGAAAAGTGCTGCATCATCACCACTCAGAAGATGCCAAGAGGTTGCCAGTTCGGCACCCTCAGCGACACGCACGAAAACATGCTTCATGTTTTACCCTCCTAAATTCGTCGCGGAATTGCGACTTCATATATTAGCAGATCCACACCCCACCTGTCAAGCCAACGAGGGACGAAAAAATTGAAAAGAGCCCTAAATTAAGGAAAAAAATCAATAATTTCTTCTTCACTCCACCCAAATCCCGCTCTTGAAATTGAGGGTTTTAAGGGGTAAAATAGGTTGGTGTTGAAGCGAAAGTTTGTACTAAAAACGAAGGGCGGGACTTCGCATACTCGGGGACGTTAAACGTAATCAGTAAAGTGGCTATAAAGTGGAAGTCGTTCCGATAACTTTTTTAATTAGTATCATTTTTTAATTAACATGACTCAAATCGTAGAAACTTGCAAATTCGTTGTTGATAATTCTCAACACGTAAAAATAAACTTGGAAAAGGTTGATGAGTTTGTCAATTATTTTAGTCATTCCCATATCAAACATTGGTTTAATGAATCGCCCTTTAATATTAGAAATTTAGCCCCCAAAGAAAGATTGCATTTTTTATTGGTGTTTAATTCGATTAGTTTTTCTTATTGGGGAGATCCAAAATGGAGAATTAATTATCATTCCAAAGAAATAGATGGAGCCTATGGAATGATTGGAGCAATTGGCAGAGCAATTGAAAATAAGACTCCCATTTTGGATGCAAAATTTCTTTCTGAGATTAAAGAAGAAGAGTTTAGTAAAATTTTAGAAGGAACTGTTCAAATTCCTCTTTTTGAAGATAGATTAAATATTTTGCGAGAAATTGGAACAATCCTCTTGGAAAAATTTGAAGGCGATTTTACTAACCTCATCAATCAAGCCAATGGCGATTCACAAAAATTATTGAGTTTGATAATTGAGAATTTTCCTTCTTTTAATGACTCCTCAATTTACAATGGAAGACAAGTTTATTTTTACAAGCGTGCACAACTTTTAGTTGCTGATGTTGTGCAAGCTTTCAACGGACA
>JAHIRY010000041.1 GCA_018818405.1 Patescibacteria group bacterium
ACTTTTTTCTTTTTTGAAAATTCCATCAATAATTTCCCGAAAAACAAAACTGCAATCGGAGCGAGATAAAGTCCGACCGCGTTCGGATAACCGAAAATTGATGTCACTCTTCGCGTTGCCGCGTCGCGCCAGAGTTCATTGGGAATTCCCCAGCCGGTGAATTGCTGGACAACCGCGAGAATAGCGACAACCAGGGCGGAAAAACCGATCGCGGTTATAATCAAATTCCATTGCCGCTTCGAACGAATCGTATTTATCAAAACAATGAAAAATAAAATCGGTTCGAGAAAATACGCTTTCCAGATTCCAAAGGCGGCGATTCTATTGTCAGAAACCAAAACAGCGATTGAGGCGGTAATTATAAATAACAAAATCAAATATTTGTATTTGCTGAATGTGACGGTTGAAAATCCTTTTTTGGCAAGGACTTTTATCAGCCACGCAAAAAACAAAATCAAGATCATTATTTCCAGGAATGTCAGAGGAACGCTTCCAATTTTAAATCTGATCAGATAACTCGGCAATGCGAAAACAATCAGCGAGACAGCAAAATCCGGCTTTTTCCAGGAAAAATAAGCGAATAAAACGAAAAAAATTGTGAGGAAAATATAAATCGCCATAATACCAAATTATTGACAAGCCAAACAAACCTTGATAGGTTGATACAATATCATTGTAAATGGTTTTTTGCTCATTCACAACCGAAAATCACTTGCGCTCAGCTGAAAGGTTCTTCTTAATTTCAAGAGGAAATGGTCAGCTCCGCGTTCAAGAATCGGCAGGACAAACAGGCCTGTCGAAGAGGAGGTTGAGATGGAACGGGTATGGGAAAAATTTTCGAGATTCAGCGACGTCCACGCGGCAAACTGCACGAATTGCACAAACTGGAAGAATGAAAGCGCACGGATGCAATCGCATCGTGAGAATTTCAAACTTGGACTCGTTGGTTTTTTCTTCGGCGCGTTTGTACTAATCATGCCGCAGGTTTTTTCCGAGGTTCACCTGTTCGCATTCAATCACAATTTGTCCTTCATTTTGACTGTAATCGGAACTGTTCTTATTTGCGTCGGGCTACCTGGTCTTTTCTTCTTCTTCCCTGAGGTGCGCGATCGCCATCGTTACTTTTTCATTGACAGCGCCGGGAAATTCCATTGCCATGAAAACCTTTTTTCGAATTTTGACCTTGAAACGCAGACTCCGCGATACTATGACATGCCGATTCAAATGCTGACAAGTCCGGAACTTCGAGATGGGGCTGAAATCACGGAAATAATTCTCAAATTGAAAACCGGCGGAATCGGCGCCGCTGATGGTGAAGTAATCTGGAATCATTGCAAAAAATACAGGAGATACACACAAGTCAACTTCTGCTGGAAATTCAGGATCTCGCGGAAGAACTCATTCAATTTCGACCTTGCTCCCGATGATAACGCCAAATTGCGCATTTCATTGACGCCGGCAGTCGCCTATTGCATCATCGCCAGACAGCAAAATCTTGCGGAAATTCTGGAAATCGCAACCTTCGGCCGGCCTGCGGCGCCAGATAATTTTATGAGCAATACAATGGGACTCTTCCTGCTCGATCAAGCGCAAAAAATCAGAGATTCAAAGCAAAAAACAAAATCCCGCGTCGGAAAGGCGCTCAGGGAAGATATCGAAAGTTTCCTCGAAAGTTTGCCCCATGAAGAAGTCGAAGGCTGGAAGCGCCAAGCATCCGCGTTTCAACTGTTGGAAGACGGAAAAGAAGAAGAAGAGAAAGAAATATCATAAACAATTTCTTTTCCTCTCAGACAAATGAAAACGGCGGCTCTCAACCTAGAGCCGCCGCATTTTTTTTACTTTTGCAATTCAACTTTTCGGCCGATCAATTCGAGAATTTCTTGTTTTTTAATTCCTTTGAACAAAAATAACAATGAAAAATAAACAAACTGCGCCAAGATCAAAAGCATTGCCACATGCCATCCGCGGAAAACATACAGAACGCCTGTCATCACAATCGCCGCTGCCAGCGATTTCCAGACGATTTGCAACCGCGGAAAAAATTTCAATGTTTTGCAAACGATAATTCCGGTCCAGAACATTATCAAAACCTCGGAAAAAACCGTCATCCACGCCGCGCCCCAGTAGCCGAATTTCGGAATGAAAATCAAATATCCGGCAAGAGTTAAAACCGCGGTGGCGAGATAACCCCACATCATTTGTTTTTGTTTGTTTATTCCGACGACAGCATAGCCGAACAGGCTGGTGACGAAAATCGCGCCGGAAGCGAGAATTAAAACTTTTAAAATTTCACCGGAAAACGCAAAATCACGACCGGCGACAAATGACATGAGAGGAACGCCGACGACCATTGTTCCCAGAACGATCGGGATGGCGAAAATCATCAACACATCAAACGCTTTTTGCAGAACGCCGAAAAGATTTTTAAAATCTTTCGCTTCAAAATAATTTGTCATGATCGGCAAAACTATTCCCATGAAAACCGCCGGGAGCATTGTCAAAATGTCAACAACGCGATAAGTGGCGCCGTACAAACCGACTTCAGACTGAGAACGGGTGAGAGACATTATCATTGTATCCATTTTCAGATAAATCAGATTGAAAGAAATGGAAAGAGCGATCGGCCAGGAACGGCGAAAAATTTCTTTCCAGAGATTAAAATCAATTTCCCAGCGCCAGAGAATATATTTTCGAGAATAAAGAAAAACCAAAATCAAATTCACAATACTGCCGAGCGACATGGCGGCGAAAATCCAATAAATATTTTTTCCCAGAATGGCGGCCGCGACAACCAAGGCGCAAAAAACTATTTTGCCGGCGACTTCAGCCAATGTCACTTCCAGCATTTTCAATTTCTGCTGGAAAATTCCGGTGAGCGATTGAATCACCGTCACACAAAAAAATGATGCAACCGTTAACAAAACTCCGATTTTTATGAAAATATTATAAGGAAAAAACCAGATCAATATGGGAGCCAGCGCCAGAAAAAGAATCGCGGAAATCAGACGCAAAGACATGATGTTGTTCATTGTTTTGTCGATGTCAGAGCCCGGACGGGAAATCATCTGAATTGTTGTCAGACTCAGACCGAAATCAACCAAAATTCCGAAAAACTGCAAAAAAGCGGTGACAGTAATGTAATAGCCGAATTTTTCCACGCCGAGGAATCGAGTCATGACCGCGATGGCAACCAATCCCAAAACAAGGCTGAGAAATTTCCCTGCCAAATGAATAATAGTATTTTGCGCGATTTTTCCGCCCAAAGCCATAAAAACCATTGTTAGATCATAATTAATTCTAACATTTTTGTGATATTTTGGGCAACTTGTCGACTTTTTTGACAAAGGGCGCTGTTTGTTTCGTTTTTAACCTTTTCTCCTTGACAATACGAGGGCAAACGTTCTAATATATAACATTCCGTGTAAAAATCGGAACTTGAATTTTGACAACAGAATTACGAAAAAAAGGAGGGGCAAAATGGAAGATGCAGGAACAACAGCATTGCTTTTGGCGGATTTCATTGCCTGGTATGGCATCGGATACAGCATTTCCCTTATTTTTGGAATAATGTTTACCGGGCTCGCCGGCATGGGAATCGGCGGGGAACATGACATTGACCACGATATTGACCACGATATTGACCACGACATTGATCACCATATCGGACATGACATTTCGCATGAGGCGGAGCATAACGCTCATTCCGGAGACGGAGCGGGCGCTTCTCCTTTCAATCCGATCATGGCAGTTCTTTCTCTCGGGGGAATCGGGAAATACCCGCTCTCGATCGTTATGATGATTTTTCTTTTCCTGTTTTTCGGCGCCGGAATTGTATCGATTTTCGGAATGAAATCATTTGGTTTGAATCTGACGGATTGCGGCTGGATTGCCTATGCGGCAAACTTTATCGCAACCTATTTTTCCACCGGATTAATTGCCGGATTGCTGCACAAATACATGCCATTGCACGAGAAAGAAACAACTTCAAAGGAATCTCTCCATGGGAAAATCGCCAAGGCATTGTATTCTTTTGACAGTGAAAAGGGAATGGGATTTATTCATGTATACACGGATCGCAACGCGCTGATAGACGCACGCGCCCGAAACCTGGAACCGGATCAACCCATCAGGGCAAACCAGGATGTGATCATTGTCGCCTGGGACAAGGAGAATCAATGGTATGAAGTCGCGCCAATTTCAGAAGAAGATCAGCGACAGCTGGAACCGCGGGGTCAATCCCGCTAACAAGGAGGAGAATACCATGGGATACATCATCTGGTTCACGGTCTCGATCTTGCTGATTCTCGGACCGATCATCGCGCCGAGCGTCCTTCCCGGATTTGCCATGGATGGTTTTTCTCAGGTGCTATGCATCATCGCGGGGAGCGCCTCGCTGGTTTTCATGGCGTTTCTGGTGGTCGTCACCAGACTGTACCAGAAACCGACCCCAGACGAAGCGCTGGTCAGAAGCGGTCTGGGCGGACTTCAGGTTGCAATGGAAAAAGGAATCCTCTTCGTTCCCCTGCTACACACATTGTCGAGAGTCAGCCTAAGAACAATAAAAATTCCGGTAAAGAGAACCGGGACGGATGCTCTGATCACGGCAGACTATCTTCGCGCAGACCTGCAAGCGGAATTTTACATTCGGATCACGGCCGACCAAAAGGAAATCATCAGCGCTTTCAGAACATTGGGGGTAAAAGCGACGGATGAAGCGGCGATCAAAGATCTCCTCCTGGACAAACTCGTCTCCGCGCTCCGGACAGTGGCAGCGAAATCCGATCTTTTCGACCTCAACAGCAATCGTGAAAAATTTGCCAGTGATGTAAAGGGCGCTGTCACAACAGACCTCTCTCAAAATGGATTCACGCTCGAAACAGTAACAATTTCCAATCTCGACCAGGCAGACATCCGAGCTCTCAGGGAAAGTGAAAATGTTTTCAATGCGCGCGGAACGCAAAAAGCGGCGGAAATCATCCAGGACGCTCGGGTTCGTACAAATGTTCTGGAAAGAGAAGCCAGCGAGGCAATCGAAGCGCAAAATGTTGCAACCAGGAAAAAAATTCTAGGGCTGGATCTGGAAAGAACACAAGCTGAAGCAAACCAGGCTCTTCAAGTTTCCATCGCCGAGGCTGAATCAAAGAAGAAAGCGGAAACTTTCCGCATTCAGCAAGAGCAAGATGTCGAGGCGAGAGAGATCGAGAAGTCACAGTTGCTGGCGCAGAGAGATCTCGAAAAACAACAAGCGATTGAAACTCGTGAAATCGAGCTGGCTCAAGCGGTGGAAACCGCAGATCAAGTAAAGAAAACGGCTGTCATTCAGGCGCAACAAGCGCAGGAAGTGGCAAACATCGAACGAGAGCAAGCATCTCTCGTTGCCACGGTCGCGAAGCAGAGAGCGGAAGAAGTGGCCAGAAGAGAACAGCAGATCGCGATCGCGCAGAAGGAAGGAGAACGCGCGGCAGCGGAAGCGATTCGGCTGATGGCGGAAAAAGACAGGGAAACCAATGCGCAGGCAGTTGCCACGGTGCAGGCGGTACAGACCGCGGAACGTGAAAAAGCACAATCAGTCCTGAAGGCTTCTGCCGCGGCGGAAACTGCCTATGTGACAGAGCAACGAAAGGCAGATGCCGAGGCATATCGCGCAAAGGCGATTGCCGAAGGAAAGATGGCGGCGGCTGAAGCTGACTTCGTGGCAAGAGTGAAGGCAGCGGAAGGCGAAAAAGCGGCAGCGGAAATGCGCGCGCTGGGTGCTCGGGCAGAACAGATTGTTCCCGTTGAAATCGAAAAGGAGCGGGTCGCGGTCGATCGCGGTCGGCAGATGATCGCCGTGGATGTCGCGAAACAGCAGGTCGAAGTCGAGGCGCGGCAAGTGGAGCTGGAAAGGCAGCGACTGCAACAGCAAGATGAACATGGAAAGGTCGCAATCGATTTCGAAATCGCAAAGCTCGAAATCGAAAGGCGGGCGGACGTTCAGATCGCGACAGCGCAAGCAACCGCGCAGATGCTGTCCTCGGTGAAGATGACTCTCTTCGGCACGCCGGAAAACGCGGCTCAGATGCAGAGAGAATTTTTCACTGCCATGCGGCTCGCAAACGCGGGAGAAGGACTGCTTTCAGGACTGGACGGCGCTCCGCGCGTCAAAGAAGTGGTGACCAAAATGGGAGAAACCGCCGGCGCTCTGGCGGACATGGTTCTCAACAAGCCTGCGGCAACGGAAACGACGGCGGAAAAAGAATAGCTCAATGCGTTGAGATGAAATAAAATATCACCGGGCAAGATCATTCTTGTCCGGCTTTTTTTCTCCTCAACTTTTTCTGAATTACCCTTTTCTAATCGAGAATCATAGCGGCGGCCGGCAAGCGGCCGCTTTTTCTTTTAAAATATTGACAAGATAAATAAATTATTTTAACATTTCAATTCGCTGGTTCTTTTCACCGCAGGAGGGGCAATCATGACGGATTTTCTGGAAGAAATCGATCTGGTTCCGCTTTTGGATTTTTATGACGAGCTCGATATTCCGGTCATCTTTATCAATGACGGAAACAAAATGCTGATTCTCGAAAACATGGATGAAGTGGAAAATTTCTGCAGGGGATTGCCGGAAGAACTGCTCGAATACGCATTGGAGATACGGAAACTGGCGCATGATTATGAACTGATGCGTGATTTTGAAGAAATAATGGAGAATCTCATGAGGCTCGATTCCGCAGAGACCGTTGAAGCAACGATGAGCGTTTCATTGAAGTATGATGAAACAGGTCTTCATTCGCTTCCGCTCTGCCGTCTTTCACCTAAAGACAAAACGATTTATTCTCCGCCGCCGCTGATTTCCTTGGATCAAGCTTGGACGATGTTTAAATTTTTGATCGAGGACGGCAAGATGGAGACAGCGGAATGCGTTTCGCTGTTGCAGGAAATGAAACAAATGGGGATACCTCTCGATCGAAAGGCAATCGATTCGCATCTGGCGCAACAGCCGCCGAGCGCATTGGAAAATTTCGAAGAATTTAACCGCAGGGCAACCGCAGAGGCACTGGAGATCATTACAAAAGCAATCCGCCAGAACAATGGCTCGGAAAAACAGCTGACAACGACGGCTGTAAAAAATGAAACTCCGGATCTTGATTCAATTCCTGAAATCAATTCCCGTCCGCCGAACGGGATCAATTGAAACAATACAAACGGCCGCAACGCGGCCGTTTTATACTATTCAAAAATATTCCTTTAATCGAATACTCCCTGTAAGCTGTCGGTTTGACAATTTCAATCAATTATCATAAACTTTTGTGTAAACTGATCTTTTAACAGAGGAGGAGCCAAATGAAAAGCTTTCTGGATGAAATTCAGCAACTTCCGCTATTTGCACTCTATGATGAAATGAAACTCAATATTCTATATATAGAGGGAAGTAATGGACTTCATATCCTCGAAGCCATGACCGAAGTTGAGGTCTTTTGCCAAAGAGTGGAAAAAGAAAACCCGGAAGTGGCGGAGGAAATTAGGAGCCTTGCAGTTGCTCACCCTCTGCTGGCAAATTTTGAAGAAATTCTGGAACAAATACTGCAGATAGAGCTGCCTAAAAAAATTTGCGCCGGGACTCGCGTTCTCAGGTACTCGGACGAGAGGGGACTTTATTCACTGCCGCTGGCCGTTCTCGCCTCCCCGAAAGATATAAGTCGTCACTCCCCTCCCATGATTTGTCTGGAACAAGCATGGTTTGTTTTCAAAAATATGATTGCGGAAAAAATGTTGACGCCGATGGAATGCATCGCGCATATTCAATCCATGAAAAAAATGAATCTTCCGCTTGATCGCAAAGAGATTGACGCCTATCTGGCGCAACAACCGCCAATCGCCATGGAAAAATTCAAAAAATTTTTGAAACAACTTACAGCCGCCCGTGATGATGGTTTCCGCCATAAGATGGAAAAACAGGAAACTTTGCCGGCGCCGGAAAACAAACAACCGGACATTTCTCAAATTCCCGAAATCAATTCCCGTCAGCCGGACGGAATCAATTGAACCAAAAACAAACGGCCGCAACGCGGCCGTTTTCTAATATCTCAAAAATTTTATTTCACCGGATCATTTCCGCCTTTTGAAAAAGGATTGCAACGGAGAATTCTGTAAACGCCGAGCAGTCCGCCCCTGAAAACGCCGTATTTTTCAATCGCGCGATAGGCGTATTCCGAACAAGTCGGATGAAATCGGCAATATCCGCCGGGAAACATTTCCTTGAAAATTCCGTGATCAAAGGACAGCGTCTTCTGATAAAATCGAATACAGCTCATGGCAACGACTCGCGGATAATATTTAAACACTTTTATAATCATAACCTTTTACTTTTCGAAATATATTTAGTAATTCCTTTCGCAGATCAACGGATTCAACATTTTTTATTGACGGTTTGGCGATAATGAGGGCGTCAATATTTGTTTTGAAGTTCGGCAAATTCAAATGAATTGATTCACGCAATTGCCTCTTTATCCTATTTCGCGCTGTCGCTCGCTTGTCGATTTTATTTGAGACGAGCAATCCGAACCGGGAAACAGTTCTGTTATTCGGATAATATTTTAAAATCAAATGCGACGAAGACAAATTAATTCCTCGAACTTGGTGAAAGTTTTTACCGAAGAAACGGTCAAATTCTTTTTGTTTTGTAATGCGATTTGTTTTCGGAAGCATATTTTTTTTAGCTTGTCCCGCCGCGGGCGGGATAAACTTAACTCGCTTATTAGCTCGTTGACGAAAATATAGAATTTAGAAGATATACTATAGAGAAATAGACCGAATTAATTATTGATTATCATTTGTCAATGTGGTCATGAACAAAAAAGAAGCTTATTTAATTATAGCTTCTTTTTATTGAAAACATCAATTATCGATCAGATGTGCTCAGACTCAGACGGCCTTTTTCTCGGCGTCTCTTCAGAGTTGCTCTGCCATCCTTGGTTCGCATGCGTCTCATGAAACCGTGTTTTTTCAATTTTCTTCGTTTATTCGGTTGATATGTTCTTTTCGGCATATAAATAAATCCAAAGGCGCGTGTCCGAAATTAAACAGATGAAAAAGCGGAAAAACCCGCAAAAATGTTTAACTTAAGACATAAATTACTAAGCGGTTATATAATACATTAATGAAATTAATAAGTCAATAAGCCGAACAACCAGTCCAATGGACGAATATGGCGGTGAATTTTATTCTCTTTTTTCTGCAACAAACGACCGTCTCAGCCAAACCAATCGTTTTTCACAAGAAAATAACGAAAACCGCGATTGCGGCGATTGTCCGCCAAAAAGCGATTGGATTTTCAATGCTTGCAATATGTTTCCGGCTCCGATAAAATTTTATCAACAGCGTATTATTCGACTTATACACATGATACCAACAGATTATTAACTTTCCCACAGGTTGTCCACAATGACGATGAATGCTAAAATCAGCATAAGCGGGAATCAGGGCTCAGTCAGCAAGGAGCAAAGAGCACCATTCATATAACATGTAGCGTGTAACACTTTTTGTAGAGGCGGGTTGCACCCGCCTAATCCGGTGAAAAATGCGAAATCCTTAATTTCGCAATAATAATCCGCCTGCCCCGCACGCTGCGGTGGTAAATTCGTAACATTCGTAATATTTGTAAATTCGTAACCATCGCATAACAAAACATAAACAGAAACAAAATTATGGAGGAAAAAAATCAGCAAATTTGGCAAGCGGTGCTCGGCGAGCTGGAATTGACTCTCAGCAAGGCGAGCTTTACCACTTGGTTAAAAAATACATTCATTATAGAAAATGAAGACGGACGAGTGTTGATCGGCGTGCCGAATACTTTTTCCCAGGCGTGGCTGAAACAAAAATATCATCAGCAGATCTACAAAATTCTGCAAAACAATTCAAAGGAAAGAATACGGGAAATTAATTACAAGGTGCAAACACTGAAAAATTATCAGACGCAAATAGACAACATAAAGAAAACCATTGTTGAAGAAAGGTCTGAACCGCGTCCGGCGGAGCAAACGGCAACCCAGCAGATCATTCTCAATCCAAAGTATAGATTTGAAACTTTCATTGTAGGAAAGGGAAATGAACTGGCGCACGCGGCGTCAAAAGCTGTGTCGGAAAATCCCGGACTCACCTATAATCCGCTGTTCATCTATGGCGGAGTCGGACTGGGAAAAACTCATTTGATGCAAGCGATCGGCAATGCGGCCGCGCAGAGAAATTCAGCAATAAAAGTGCTGTATGTGACCTGCGAACAATTTACCAATGATTTTATTTCCGCGATTTCATCGGGAAGAGCTGATGTCTTTGCGAAAACATACAGATCGCCAGATATTCTGCTGGTTGATGACATTCAATTTTTGACGGGAAAAGAAGGAACGCAAGAAGCTTTTTTTCACACATTCAATGATCTTCACCAGAAAAACAAACAAATTATCATCACTTCCGACAGACCGCCAAAAGCGATCGCAACATTGGAAGATCGATTGCTGTCGCGATTTGAATGGGGAATGATCGCGGATATTTCTCAGCCGGATCTGGAAACCAGAATCGCGATTCTTGAATTGAAATGCAAAGAAAAGGGACTTCCTCTGGATCGGGACATTATCAATTACATTACATTGAACATTCAGAACAATATTCGAGAATTGGAAGGCGCGCTCAATAAAATTATGGCTTATTATCAGCTGAACAAAATAACTCCGACGCTCGAAAACATAAAGAAAATTCTTTTTTCCATTTCCGCTTCCAGCAAAAAGAACGGAGCTGTTTCCGTCCGGCAATTGATTGAAACTGTTTGTGAATTTTACGAATTGGAAATGGAGGAAATGATGGGAAAAAGCCGGCAAAAAAGATTGGCATTCCCCAGACAAATAATAATGTACTTGCTCCGCGAAGAAATTCACGCATCATATCCGATGATCGGCCATGAACTCGGCGGCCGCGACCACACGACAGCAATGCATGCTCATGAAAAGATTGCGAGAGTGATTGAAGAAGATGAAAAAGTGCGGCAGGAAATCAATTTGATCAAACAAAAGGTCTATTCTTGTTGATAAACTGTGAATAAACGGCGAAAAAGAATTGAAAAAACGTGTTTATAAACATTTTCCGATGTGAATAAAAAATAACGGGTTTCCCGAAAATGCACTTTTCCACAGTTATCCACAATGTATCCACCTCCTTGCTGACAGACTTATTCCACCAGCACTTTTTCTAAACTTAGCCCTTGAACGCACTTATCCACCAATATCCACAGCCTTATTATTATTATTAAATAAATATATATATAGTTAACGTCTATAACACCCTATGAAACTAACTTGCCTGCAAGAAAATTTAAATTCAGGATTACAAACGACCGGACATTTAGTAAACAAGAACGTGAACCTGCCCATTCTCAACAATGTTTTACTGGAAGCGAAGGATGGAACATTGAAACTATCGAGCACTAATCTGGAAATAGGAATAAGCGCGACCGTTCGATGCAAAGTGGAAACCGAAGGCGCGTTCACTGTTGACGCAAAACTTTTGGCTGATTATGTGAATCTGTTGCCGAATGATCAGATTAACATCGAAAAAGACGCGGACGATTCGTTGAAATTGACCTGCCGAAGTTCTTCCACAAAAATAAAAGGTATTGCGTCCGACGATTTTCCGGTAATTCCTCAATTGGAAAAAGAAAAACCTTATAAAGTGAATATCAAGGATTTTAAAAAAGCATTGTCTCAAGTTATCTTCTCTGTTGCCGTGTCTGAAACCAGACCGGAAATTAGCGGAGTGCTGATGACTTTCAATAAATTTGAGGCAAACAGTTTATATTTGGCGGGAACAGACAGTTATCGTTTGGCTGAAAAGAAAATTGCAGTGGCTGAAAATACCGAGGAAAAGGAAGTGATTGTTCCGGTAAAAGCATTGCAAGAGGTTTTGCGAATTTTGAATGGTTTGAAAGATCAGATGAATGCGCCGGAATCCATTGATTTATTTATCTCAGACAATCAAATATTGTTTTCCGGTGAAGGTTTTGAATTGATTTCCCGACTGATCGAAGGACAATATCCTGATTATAAACAAATAATCCCCAAAGAAACGAAAACAACCGTGACTGTTTCCACTTCGGACTTGACGAAAGTTATAAAAACCGTAGCGTTATTTTCAAAAACCGGTATTTTCGATGTAAATTTGGTTTTTGATCCGGGCAGAGGCCTAGTAATTCGCGCGGCCAATATTCAAGTCGGCGAGAGCACTTCTGAAATTGATGTTGAATTTGTGGGAACAAACAATGAAAGCACGATCAATTATCGTTATTTGTTGGAAGGATTGAGCAATATTGACGCATCGGAAATAAAAATCAGCTTGGTTGACGGAAATATTCCGCTTTTGATAAATCCGAAAGACAATGACGATTATTTGTACATTATTATGCCGATTCGGCAATAAAAAAAAATGTAGAGGCGCATTGCAATGCGCCTCTACATTTTTTTTTGTGAAAACGGTTTTTTTTACAGAAGAACCGTTTGTTTTGACTTGGAATAGAAAAGAAAGGATCTCGATTCTCGCTCATTGAGAGAAATTTAAATATTTTTGGATGAATAAGCTTAATTTCATTGTAGTGAATGCGTCCGAATACGCGCCGGATTTATGAGTAGTGGCGGGTCTAGACCCGCCACTACTCATAAATCCGCGGATGCCGTTCGTTTGAAAGATTAAAAGAAAAAGGCGGGGAGTTTGTTCCCCTCGCACAAAAATCATTTTAATTCCCGAAGATAATCGGAAATAAAAAAAACACGGAAGAATTCCGCGTTTAACAATTTCATCTTCGTATATTATGAATGGCTTGCCATGAAGTCACGCAAACTTCGCTTATCCGTGATTTTCAGTTTAAAAGCGTGTACTTCATGGTGCCGCGGGCCGGAATCGAACCGGCACGGATTTGCATCCGCAGGATTTTAAGTCCTGTGTGTCTACCAGTTTCACCACCGCGGCTCGCGTTTTGAATTCTGGAGCGGGAGACGGGATTCCCTTCGATGCGACTCAGGGTCGGCTTCTCATCCTCTTTAAAATAAAACTTCTTTTGGAGCGGGAGACGGGATTCGAACCCGCGACCTCAACCTTGGCAAGGTTGCGCTCTACCAACTAAGCTACTCCCGCAAATATTTGATAAAAGGTGTAAATATTGTATCAAAAAGTATTATATAGTCAATATTGAAAAAAGAAAAGAGCCCCATCTGAAATCAGACGAAGCCCCCTTTTTTTTCGTTTATGACGGCCGAGAATTAAGAATAAGATTAAGGAGAAGAATTAAGGAATGGAATCGCCGTTTTTATTTATTGCAAACAATAATAGCCGATCGCGCCAAACGCGACGCTCACATTCAGGCTGTTTTTTTGTCCGAGCATGGGCAAGTGAATTATTTTGTCGCATTGTTTTTGAATTCCGGGCAAAATTCCGGTTTTCTCGTTGCCAAGAATTATCAACACTTTGTTTTTCGGTTTCCACCTTCTGTAATCAATGCTTTTCCGTTTGTTTAATTCCAATGCGATTATTTCATATCCGGCTCGTTTATATTCTTCAATTGTCGGTTTCAAGTTAAAAATATGTTCCCAGTCAACTTTTTTTTCAGCTCCGAGCGCGGTTTTTCCCACTTTCGGTTGGTTTTTCGGAGTTGGAGAATATCCGGCGAGAAAAAGTTTTTCCGCGCCAATGGCGTCAGCGGTTCGAAAGATTGAGCCGATGTTGTAGGCGCTGCGGATTTTGTTGGCGACTACTATAATTTTTCTTTTTTTCATAAATATGAAATCATGATAAAATGTAAAAGCAAAATAAGCAAATCAATATGGAAGAAGAGACAAACAGAATTATTTCCGCGTCATTGGAAGACAATGAAAACACCTTTGATGTGACGCTTCGCCCAAAAGTGCTGGATGAATTTGTCGGACAGTCGCAAATAAAAGAAAATTTAAACATTTTCATTGAAGCTGCGAGGTGAAGACAAGAACCGCTCGAACATGTGTTGCTGTACGGTCCGCCCGGATTGGGAAAGACCACCCTGGCGCACATAATCGGCCGTGAGATGAATGTAAATGTAAAAGTGACCTCTGGTCCTGCGATTGAAAAAAGCGGCGACCTGGCGGCCATTTTGACGAATCTGGAACCGGGCGATGTTTTGTTTATTGACGAGATTCATCGATTGCATCGGATCATTGAAGAAGTGTTGTATTCCGCAATGGAAGATTTTGTTTTGGATATTATAATAGGCAAAGGACCTTCGGCAAAAACATTGCGCATTGATCTGCCGCAATTCACTTTGATCGGCGCGACAACGAAAATTTCCCGGCTGTCCTCCCCTCTTCGCGATCGATTCGGCAATACTTATCATCTGGAATTTTACGATGAAAACGATATTAAAAAAATAATTTCGCGCACAGCGAAAATATTAAAAGTGGAAATAGAAGACGAATGTTCCGCCGAATTGGCGCGGCGCGCGCGAAAAACTCCCCGCATAGCCAACCGGCTTTTGAAGAGAATCCGCGATTACGCCGAGGTGAAGAACAATGGGAAGATTGATTCTACCGTTATCGGAGCGGCTTTAAAAATGTTGAATGTTGACGCGCTTGGATTGGATCAAATTGATCGCAGAATTCTTTTGACAATAATTGAAAAATTCAATGGCGGTCCGGTCGGACTGAATACCATTGCGGCGGCAACTTCCGAGGAAATGGATGCGATCGAAGATGTTTATGAACCGTTTTTGCTCCAGCTCGGTTTTCTAAACAGAACAAATCGTGGTAGAATAGTGACAGCGGAGGCTTATAAACACCTGGGAATTAATTTTTCTCAGCAGTAATAAGTGTTTTTTGAGAGACGCTCTATCAAGTTGTTTATTTTTCTTTAAAATATGTCAATTTCGATTTCAATATTTTTGATTTTATATCTCATTTATTTGCTGATTTTTTTTATTTTCAGTTTGTTCAATGTTTGGCATTTGCAGAGATTCGGTTTTTCCGGCTTTTGGCCGTATGCCATAACATTCGGTTATATTGCGGCGACAATTTTGGTTTTGGCCGTCACTGTTATTTTTTTGATTCCCATAGATTGGTCGACTCCACTTCCTTTTTTTGAAAGTTTGCCGATCGATTAATTTTTT
The DNA here is from genome assembly GCA_018818405.1 of Patescibacteria group bacterium. GTDB lineage: Bacteria > Patescibacteriota > Patescibacteriia > UBA11705 > JABHMO01 > JAHIRY01. The sequence continues at coordinate 15,152 of JAHIRY010000041.1, forward strand.
ATAATCATATTTATGTATAGCAGAAGGAATTTTCCCAATCAAAAGCCGAATGAACATGTGATTTTGTTTTTGCGTCGGCATTGGATCGCGCCTCTAAAGATTTTTTTTATCGGTTTTATCTTGGCGCTGATTCCGGTTCTGCTGTATTTCGTTTTTTCTTCAATCTCGGCGCTCTGGGAACGAGAATCATTCATGGCAATGTTTATTCTGGCGCTGAGCGGATATTATTTATTTGTTCTTCTTTATACTTTTGCGGATTTTGTGGATTATTATCTGGATGTCTGGATTGTGACAAATGAACGAATTATAAATATTGAACAAAAAGGACTTTTCGCACGAGTTATTTCCGAGAAGGAATTGGTAATAATGCAGGATATCACTTCAGAGATTGAAGGTTTCTGGCATACTGTTTTCAATTACGGCGACATATTCATTCAGACTGCAGGAGAAAAAGAACGATTTGTTTTCAAACAAGTCCCCCGCGCGGATGAAGTTGCCAGGAAAATCAGCAATCTTGTCAGTGAATCAAGGCGTTTGCGGCAAGGCGCGCTGGAAGATTGGAATTAAAAATCAAATTTAGATAAAGCAAAAAATAGGGCAGCACCCTATTTTTTGTGTGGAGATTTTTTTGTTTGAAAGAACAGTTAAATTTATCTGATTAATAAATCTTTTCCAAATTGATTCCCGTGTAATAATGTTTTAATAAACTGTCATAGGTTGAGCCGTCTTTGCTTGCTCTCGCTTTTGCGTCTGAAGCATCGATTCCGACTCCGTGTCCCCATAATGTTTTACCTTGCGTATATGGCGTTATTACTGATATGAGATACGGAACAACCCTGCCCCAAATTTCTTTGAAGCTTCTTGTTTTTCCGTCTCCGCGAGCGAAGTATGCTGCAATAATCAATTCATTATCAAAAGTCGCGACCATTCCTTTTGTTTCATCTGTTGCTGTAATCAAGTTCGGCAAGATTTGTGAGACAACATTGCCTTTGTAAACTTGGTCATAGTAAGAATCAACATCATAGAATTCCTTGGCGTGTTTTGTTCCCGAATTATGATGATAAAGCGCGTATGTTCTGGCCGCCACTGTCATTGTTTTCAAATATTCCAGCGGATCTGAGTTTGAAGTTTCTTTTATTCCTTTGACATAATCTTCGAGGGAAAGTGTTTCAATGAGCCAGGCTCGTTCTCTGTAATCGTTGTATCTGATTTCCAGATCGCCGATGAATTCATTGAAATTAACGCTGGTATTCCATGTCGGAACATCCTTCAAGCTTGTGATTTCAAAAATTCCGTTGTTGAAGTTTTTTAATTTTAAATAAGCCGTTGATCTGATTGTTTTGTCAATAAAATCAAATGTGTATTGTTTGGTTGAATCAATAAAGTTGAAAGTGATTTGCGTATTTGCCGGAACCGAGGCGAGCAATGTGTCATTCTCATCATAAACTTGCCAGGCTTTGTCGTTTCTTATTGTAATCGCTTCGTCCATTGTAAACAATCCGACTCGAATGTCCGGGCCTTTTTCCGGCAAACCGAATTTTACAACACAGCTCTGCGCTTCATCTCCTTCAACCGCGTTGGCGATTTTCAGATTCAGCGTGCAGACTGGTGCGGCCGCAGGAACGATCGGCACGGTTGCAGCGTCTCCGCTTTGAATGGCGGAAGAATTCTCTTGATTGACGACCGGAGTTATTGCGACAACCGGCTTCGAAGGATCTTCCACGATATTTAAGATGACATTGATGTCAGTATTTTGAATGAGAACATTGTCTCTTACCAGTAAAAAATCGCCGGAATATGTTCCGAGTTTGCTTGGTGCTGCCAGCGCGAAGACAAATGTTCCGATTTCTCCCGGCGCAACAGAAGCTTCTTTCAACACTGCCGGCAAGTATGGATCCGGCCAATAGTCGTGCCGGAATTTTAATCCGGAGGTTGAAGATTTGAGGTAAACCGATTTTCTCGTCCAAGTTGAGGTTCCCGTATTTTTGAATTTGAGCGTGAATGTAAATGCGCTGCCCGGTTTCAAATTTACGGTAGAGAATGATTGGCTGACTTTTTCCGCTTTTGTTTCCAATTCAGCTGCCATTGCCGACTCGATTCGGAGAAAGCTTGGCGCTGACGGAGATGTTGAGAAAAAAGTATTTTCAATCATTCTGAGTCCAAATGATAAACTTATTACCACGAGCAAGGAAAATAAAACATGCATCAGAAGATTTGCCGTGGATTCTTCGTTTGAAAGATTGGAATAAAAATTATTTCGGCCAAGTTTTTTTTCTTGGGCGTTTTCATTCCAGAAGTATGAGAGAAATTTTGTGTTTGTTTGTATCATATTATGAAAAATTGCGTGAAGACCGAAGCGAATTGAGAAAATAATAAAAGAGCGCTTCGGAAAAGACACTCTTTCTTTGATCACATTATCATTATAGCAAACTTTGATTTAAAAGTCAAGCTCCAAAAGAAAAGTTTTGCTGATTTATTCCCGGCAGACGCAATTTCAGTTCCTGCAAAAGCGATTTAAAATCAATTTCATTGTATTTTAAATCAACCTTGTCAGCGTCAACGCGGAAAATCGGACAAAGAGAGAATGTTTTTTCCCATTCTTCATACAAATAATTTAAATTTTCAATGTATTCTCGGTCAATGGCCGTTTCCATTCCCCTTTCTCGTTTTTTTATGTGAGAGAGACAGCGTTCTACTGAGGATTGCAGAAAAATAATCAGATCCGGCGTCTGCAAGTTCGGAACAATGGAATCATATAATTTTTTGTAGGTTTGCCAATCGGTTTCCGACAGATGATTCCTGCGATACAGGTTTTTCACGAAAATTTCCGCGCCTTCGTAGATGCAGCGATCCTGAATGATGGAATTTTCTTTTTTTAATATTTCGAAATGATCGCTGATCCGGCTGGCAAAGAAAGCTGTTTCGCAGTGGAATGCCCATTTGCGCATGTCTTCATAAAAATTTTCCAGATAAGGATTTTGGCAAAACGGTTCTTGGAATAATTCCCATCCGAGATTGGCTGACAGTTTTTTCGCGAGACTCGACTTTCCTGCTCCGATATTGCCGGCAATGGCGATAAAATATTTCATAGAAAAAGTTTGTTTCTTTCTTTTTATTATTTTATCAAATTTATTCCGGTTGCGACAGTTTTTGTTTCGGGGCTTTTTGTAAAGCCGTTCGACTTTACAACGGCAACTCGTTGTGTTAATCTGCGGTATTGCCACTGGAAAAGGAGGTGTACATGAGCGCGCAGTTGGAACCAAAAGAAATTTCTTCCTTTCTGAAATGGAAAAAAGAGAAGGAGCATGATATCGAGGTGAGACAGGCAACCTTGGCCGGGCAGCTGGCTGATGCCGTGCCCGAACGTTTCCGCGGATTGATGAAAGAAGATAATTTGATAATTCAGGAGTTGGTTCGCGATGGACTGGCGAGGAGAAATTATGGCAGCTCCGTTGCCGTTAGCTATGGATTCAAAACATTGAATGAATTTGCAATTGCTTTTGGTCAGTTGAGAGAGGCGCGGGCCGGAGTCGTTTATGTAGATGTTAGCTGGAGAGGCCCGGAAATGTTTTTCGTCGGTTATTCCGCCGTTTAGGCGTTTCGGGTTTTTCAAGAGACTTCAATCACAAACTGCGTTCAATCAGGGGAATGTCGAAATCGGCATTCCTCTTTTTCTTTGGGAGAATTGTGAAGAATAAAAACGAGGTGAGTTTTGTGACTTCACCTCGCAGTTGTTTCAATCCGTTTGTTTCCGGATCCAATTGTTCTGACCGCAGAATGGGCATTTCCGATTTTCGTGATCAGTTTCCACATGTCCGCAACCGGCGCAGACAAAAGGATATTCATGTTTTTCTCTCGGCTGGATTTCAATGTCCCATGGAATACTGACGGTTTCTTCCTCCGCCGGGAGAATGGTTTCGCTTTCAGCTGAACGAATAAAGTTGCGCAATTTTCGCCGTTCCACTCTTTGCGTGTGCATGGCCGCTTCTGACGGCGAATATTGGCTGGTGAGAAAAAAAAGAATTCCTTTTACATTTGTTCTTTGATCCCGAGAGAACATTGTGCCGCAGCGGGCGCAAAAATTTCCGCCCATGGCTGATGTGCCGCATTTTTTGCATTTCATGAGCGAGCCCTCCTCTGTTTTGTGTCAAATAAATGAACCTGTTGTTCAGTGAAGAATTTATCAGACCGCGTTATTTGTGTCAATAAAGAAATTTTATTAGAAATTTTTGAGAACAAAGAAGTATAAATTAAAAAACATCAACTTTCGTTGATATTTCGGATAGTCGTTTACTAAGCTGGCGTTATAAAAGATTTACTTTTATAGAATTGTCGAATGGCCTGCCATCCGAAGCTCCCGCGGAGCGTAGGATGGTGGACCCTAAGGGATTCGAACCCTTGACCTCTTCCATGCCATGGAAGCGCTCTAGCCAGCTGAGCTAAGGGCCCATGAAGTTACATGCTGCGGCATGACTTCAGGGCACCCCGCCCCTCGCGAGGAGCGGGGGCAAGCCCTTTGTCAGATACCGCGTGACTTTTTTTTGTATTTTTTTAAATCAGTCTTTTGTTCCGAAAAGCAATGCCTGATGATGTTTTCAAATATTTTTCAAAAGCAGATGCTTTCTTTTTGTCGGTGAAGGCACAATGGTAAAGTATTTTCCAAGGGCGGAACCTGTTTGTATGCGCAGACTTTCCTTTATTGTGTTCTTCCAATCGGTTATCAATGTTTTCTGAAAAGCCGGTATATAGTTGTTTAGGAGAATTGATGCTTTGGATGATGTAGACGAAATACATTCTTTAATAACTTATTATTGGAAAATCGATACCCCTTTTTCTCTGCGCGAGTTTTTTTTAGTTTTGTTTGATGGCTTGCCATTCGTAGCGCAGCCATTTTAAAACAACTAAACAAGGAAAAATTTCAGCCCTTCTTCGCTGAAGCTACGAAGGGCATTCTTCGCTGCGCGAAGAATGGCGGGCGCAGAGGGACTCCCCTCGGCGCGGCTCGGTGCAGGCTTCTCGTCCCTCTTTTTCAATAAAATCTTTTGTGTTTGGTGGGCGCAGAGGGACTCCCCTCGGCGCGGCTCGGTGCAGGCTTCTCGTCCCTCTTTTTCAATGAAACATTTTTGTGTTTGGTGGGCGCAGAGGGACTCCCCTCGCGCGACTCAGGGCAGGCTTCTCGTCCCTCTTTTTCAATGAAACATTTTTGTGTTTGGTGGGCGCAGAGGGACTCGAACCCCCGGCCAAGTGCTTAAGAGGCACCTGCTCTACCGACTGAGCTATGCGCCCGTATTAGATTATA
>JAHIRY010000042.1 GCA_018818405.1 Patescibacteria group bacterium
AGAAGCCTGCCCTGAGTGAGTCGCACGAAGTGAAGGGAGTCTCTCCTCGCCCACCATGAAACAAAATTCCTGAATAAAAAAGAGAGACGAGAAGCCTGCCCTGAACGGAGTCGCACGAAGTGAAGGGAGTCTCTCCTCGCCCACCATGAAACAAAATTCCTGAATAAAAAAGAGAGACGAGAAGCCTGCCCTGAACGGAGTCGAACGAAGTGAAGGGAGTCTCTCCTCGCCCACCAGCCTACGCTCTGCGAGAGCTACGGCTGGCAGGCCACAGATTCTTTGTTAAAATTTCAGCTTCTCTCTGCGAGAACTGCTGCTGGCAGGCCAGCAAACTTTTATTAAAAAATAATAACGAATAAAAAAACTTTTTTCGAAAACATTGCAATGAGATTTATTTTCGATTTTACCATTATCTTCATATTATCTTTTTCCGGCTATTGGATGTATCTGATCATACGTTCTTTTTTTTATGACAAAAAAAACAATATTCGGACAAAACTCATCCGCATTTTTCTGCTGATTATTCTCCTGCTAATTTTCATCACAATTTTCTACGGCAGTTTTATCGAACCTCAACGAATCAAAATAAATCCGGTGGAAATCAATCTGGCGCAAACTTCTGAAAAAGAAAACATCAAAATTGTTTTCCTGACCGATCTGCATGTCGGCGCTTACAAACAAAGCGATTTTGTGGAAAAAGTTGTTAAACTCACAAATGAACAATATCCCGACTTGATTCTGCTGGGCGGAGATTATATTCTCGGAGATGAAGAAAACGCAAAATTTTTAAATCCATTGAAAAATTTAAACAACAATTACAGCGGAAAAATATTTGCGGTGACAGGAAATCACGAATTCAATGCCGAGGGATATAACAGCCCAAAGATAAAAGATAAAACAAAACTTCTGCGTCAAATATTCGCTGACAGCGGAATCAAAATGCTTGACAATGAAAATCAGTTTCTGGACATTGGCGGAAACAAAATTTTCCTGGCCGGAATTTCCGATCTGTGGAGTAATTCAGCTGATTTGCAAACCGCGCAAAAAATCTCCGCCGGACAAGAACTTCCGTTGACAAAAATTCTTCTTTCCCACAATCCTGACATAATTCTCGATCCGCAATCGGAAAATTTCAATCTTATTATTTCAGGACACACGCACGCCGGACAAATCAGACTTCCGTTTATCGGCAGCGTGCCGGAAATTCCCGACCAGCTCGGCCGCGCATTTGATCATGGATTATTCAAATTGAAAAACGGATTTTTGTATGCGAGCGCCGGACTGGGAGAATCGGGAACGCGCGCGCGATTGTTCAATCCGCCGGAATTGACGGTTATAAACTTGGATTTGTAAACAAAATTTTTTCAAATTGTTTTGGGAACAAAAAAACAATGCCGATAACGGCATTATTTTTTTCGCTTATTTGATAATCGCCAAAAACTCTTCCGCTGTTTTTTCCCAAGAAAATTTCCCGGCTTGCGCTGTTCCCTTTTCCGCCAAGCGATTACGAAAATCTTCGTCTTCTGAAATTTTTTGAATTCCCCGCCGGATATCATTCAAATCATTCGCGTCAACCAGCAATGCCGCGTCTCCGGCAATTTCCCGCAGAGAAGAATTGTCTCCGGTCAAAACCGGAACTCCGAGAGTCATTGCTTCGAGCACGGGAAAACCGAATCCTTCATACTGCGACGGAAAAACAAACGCCCGGCAATTTTTTATCAGAATATTTCTCTCCCGATCACTGACCTTTCCAATGTATTTAATTTTATTTTCTCCCAATCTTTTGTTGATGTCGCTCATCAATTGAATGATCGGCTGAAATTTCCATCCCTTTGCTCCGGCAAGCACAAGATTCACTTTGGTGTTATCATTTTCAAAAAGATAATTTGAAAAAGCGCGCATCAGCTTTAAAATATTCTTCCTCGGCTCGATCGTTCCAATGTACAGAAGATAATCTCCGGCAATATTATATTTTTCTTTCACTCGATCGATTTCTTCCGGCAGGTAGCTTGACTTCACTTTTATTCCCGGATAAATCACGGTTATCTTTTCTTCCGGAACTTCGAACAATTTCATCAAATCATTTTTCGTGCTTTGAGAAATGGCGATTATTTTTTCCGCTTTCTTCAAACTTTTCGGCACCAAAACTTTCGTTGACAGCCACTGCCTCTCGGGAAACCATTCGGGATATTTGTAAATCGCCAAATCATGAACAATCAAAATCGATCGTCCGCCGTAAAACAGAGGAATCACATTGGCGGGGAAAATTGTCAAATCCAAATTTTCTTTTTTCAAAAAACGGGAAAATTCAATGTGGCTGTCATACAATGGAATTTTTGAAGATCGCCGGACAATTTTTCTTACTCTGACGCGGACATTTTTTCCTCTTGCTTTGTGAATCGTTTCCGGGGTAATGTCATTGTAAAAAAACAAAACATAATCATTCTTCTCATCCGATCGCAAAAGAGTGCGAACCAAATGATATGTGAACCGCTCAATTCCCGCGCCAACATTGGCATGAGCATCGTAAAATTTTCTACAATCGATTCCTATTTTCATTTATTTGAGAGAATTAAAAATTCCGGAAGATATTATTGTGACAATCACGGCTGAAACCAAAACGCCGATAGAGATAAACAATATTGCCGTTTTCTTCGGAATCTTAAAAATAAAGGAAGCGACCGCGCCGGCCCAGGAACCGGTGACCGGCAATGGGATCGCCACGAAAATCATCAAAGCCAGAGCTCCGTATTTAACATATTTTTTCTCAAAATCTTTCATCACCCGTTTAAACCACCAATCAAAAATCTTTTTGAAAAACGCAGACCTCTCGCTCAAAAATTCGGAAAACGGCTTCAAAAACAAAACAATCAAAACAGCCGGAATTAGATCTCCCGAAACCGAAGCGAGAAAAGCCAGCCACGCCGGCAAATTATAAAACCCGATGCCAACCGGAATCGACGCTCGAAATTCGGTAAAAGGAACCATTGCCAAAAAAAATGTTGCCAAAATCGGCGATAAATTTTCCAATCCCTCCAAGTTTATCATAAATTTATGAGTTGATCGCAACCGAATATTTTTCTTTGCGTTTGTCTTTCTTATTATACCCCAAAACCAAAATACTTTCAGGCGATTCCGGTGAAAAATAAATCAAAGAATTATCCAAATCAAAAGTTGCGATGTCAATATTTTCAATTCCCTCGGATTCCAACTCTTCTTTCAATCTATTCAAATGCAACTCGCCGTCTCGCGTTTTGTTCGCAATGATAACAACTTTTTCCGAACCGCCGATCAGCTGAGAAGCTTCAAAAATATCCGAAACCGTCTGCGGAACAGGATCTCCGCCGATATCTTTCCAATATCCGAAATTGCGATAATCATTTCCGGAAACCATGTGAATCAATAAATTGCCGGACTTTCCTCTCATGAAAAAACCGGCGCAACCGGAAAAACCATCGCTCATTATTTCTCTCTCAGGCGAAACAATCGCCATTCGTCCGGTATTGACCAAAATCGGTTTTTCAGGATTGTAACTATTCAAAAAATTTGAAATCCGTTCATTCGTTGATTCCGTTTGAAAAGGGAAAATCTGATCATATCTTCTGTGATTATAAATATTTTCCAATTGATCTTCTCTGGATTTCGATTCGCCGATATTTTTTTCCGCTTCAAATGTCATAATGAAAAAATTAAAATCTTATTCCCACGAATAATTCGAATAAACCCAATCCGCGATCGCTTTCACATCCTGAAATCTGTCATCAATGGTCGCGCTATTTAAAACAACGATGACCACCGGATTATCATCTCTGGAAATTTCCACTGCCAGACAATAGCCTGCTTCATTGATAAATCCGGTTTTCCCGCCGATCAATTCATAACCGTAACTTTTTTTATTCAAAAAACTGTCCAGCAAAATATCGGTATTGCTGATATTTCTTGTTTTTCCGTTGTTCAATATTTCAAAACTGTGTTTCGGAGTCAGCACTGATTCGCTGATTTCATTTTCCTGCATGGCCGCGTGCAACAACCTAGAAACATCGAGCGCGGTCGAAACATTTTCCTCATGCAATCCGGTCGGATCGGCAAACTTTGTGTTGTACATTCCCAATTCTTCGGCTTTTGCATTCATCAATTCAACGAATTCCGGTTCATCGAATCCCATAGAACGAATCATCGCCTTGATCGCGTTGTTGTCAGAAGAAATCAATGCGGTTTTCCACACATCGCTGAATTTCAATTCTTCTCCGCGATAAATATGCGGCGCCGCGCCGTAAGTTTCATCCGCTTCTTTCATCTCCACTGTTTTGTTCCAAGCGGGATTCTGATCCAGGATCACCAGCGCTGTCATCAACTTTGTAATGCTCGCGATCGGCTGAGAAACATTTATGTCTTTTTGCAATAACAATCGTCCGCTGTTCAGATCAATGGCGGCAAATCTTTTCGCAGTCACAATCACGCCGACATTTTCCTCATTTATCCGCTGAGGAACAATGGCCGCGTCATCGGTCGCGATATTAAAAAAAAGTTTATCGGAAAAATAAACGTTCAATGGATTCAACAATAATATTCCCAAAATGAAATTTATAAACATTTTTTGTGTTAGTGATTATTTTTTCGCAACAAACTGAAATCCGAAATACTAAACCGTTGCAGGGAGCAAGGAGCACTTGGCAGGGATCACTTTGCATGTAGCATGTAGCATGTAACAAAATTTCAAATAGCTAATAAGCTACAAGCTAAAAAGCTAATGTTCAGGGAGCAAGGAGCACTTGGCAGGGAGCACAATTTAAATCCGAAATACTAAACCGTTGCAGGGAGCAAGGAGCACTAATCAAGGAACACCGCCCGAAAATTTCGTAGAGGCGCAAAATCTTGCGACTGGAATTTAATTAAATGAAGTCCTAAGTTGCGTAATTGTAATTCGTCCCGCTGTGAGACGGAACCCCGCACGCTGCGGTGGCGAATTCGTAGCATTCGTAACATTCGTCCCGCTGCGAGCGGGACCCCGCACGCTGCGGTGGTAAATTCGTAACCTACGCCAAGAACTCTTCTAAATTCCTAACCTGCCTCAACTTTGCGTAATCCGGCAAATCTTCCGCTGAATTCAACCCCAAATATTTTATAAAATCAGCT
>JAHIRY010000043.1 GCA_018818405.1 Patescibacteria group bacterium
AAGACGCGAAAAATCCGTTTGCCGAAGCGTTTAAGGACGGCGGAGTTGACGCGCCGGAAACGATTGATTATGAATTGAATTTTGAAGAATTGGCGGATATGAATGCCGAGGTTTATGAAACGAGAGGATTGCATAAATGGGCGGAAGAAGTGAAAAAAGCTAAAGAGAAATTGGGAAAAATGAGTTTGGAAAAATTGGAAATTGTAAAACGAGAAATAAAGGAAGGCGCGATCCCGATAATCATGCCGGGCAAGCGGGTGATGCTGGAAACGACTCTGACACAAATAAAGAAGCTGACGCCGAAATACAAAGAACGGGGATTGGATATTACTGAAGCGAGTGAATCGTCTTTGGAGTGGGTTTATCTAAAAGAATTGATTGAAAGCAGAAATCAAGTGTTGGTTTCGGACATTCCGGATGAACCGTATATTCTTCTAACGAAACCGACGCCAAAATCGGAATTGCGAGATAAAAGCGTCAAAGAACAAAAAATTGCAATCATGGAATTGAATAAAAATCGAACTGAAGAAAATAAAATATATGCCATGAATTTGTATGAATACGCGGCAGTGCAGGCAATATTTCCCGAGATGACGATTAAAAGAAGCGAAGATGAAGATGTGGAATTGTCAAAATTGAGCGCATTGGATTTTCGAGGATCTGGATGGACGAGATTTGTATCTTTGCCTGTTTTTTTCGGTTGCGTTGCATCCGGCGATTGGCCTCTGCATTGTGCGGAGTTGCATTTTGATAGTGGACATCTCCGTGCGAGTCCCTATGCCGGTGTTCGCTTTTCAGTTAGAATGTTGATATAATGGGGAATGATGAAATAGGGGATTGAATTATTCATTCCGCCGGACAGTCGCGCGAGATTGGCGATTTAAATAATATTTGTAAAATATGGAACCAAAATTTGAAACCAAGAGCGATGAACCGAAAACTCCGCCTAAAAAACCGGTAGACATTGAAAATCAATTGCAAAAAGAACGGTTGATAGCGGAAGCGCAATCTTTCCTCGATACCAATCAAGCTGTTTTCAATACTCTTGCCGAGGATAATACTTTGCATTACAAAGTGGGAGAATCGTTTTGTATTTATTTGGAAAAAGGCGAGATAGAAGTTTCCATTGATGATTGGGAATGGAAAGAAAAATTCGGATTGGATAATAATTTCATGATGTGGAGTACTTGCCATGAAATCGCGCATTACTGGGACATGACGGAAGATCCGGAAAAAATGTTGGGCAATTTTCAATATTTGCGCGAAACCGCGGCCGAGTTGGAACCGCGTGCGCTGGAAGTATTAAAGAAAAAAGGCAAGCCTCTGCCCGCGTGGCTCAGCGAAAAATTTCCTTGGGATCAGAATGATCCGAAGAAAGGCGAAACATCATCAATGCAAGTTTTTCTCTTCAAGCAATTGCATACGCTTTATAATTGTTTGGATGATATTTTTGTGAATAAACGGGTCGGATTGAAATTGCCGCGCTTCGGAATAACGGGCGCTTCTCATTCGGCTGATGTCAAAAGACTTTATCGCGATTTTCTTTTTCCGACTCGCTCAAAGGAAATCGGCGTTCCGCCGGGAGAATTGGAATTTTATGATTTGGTGAACAATACGCAATCAAAACAGTTGGTTTATTATTTGCTGAGAAAGCGCATGGTGCCTGATCAGGAGATTTTGCTTTCGGACGAAGTAAAAGAAATTTTGAAGCAAAAATTGGCGGGCAATTTGACTCTGGAGCAAGCGTTTGAAGAAATTACTCGGCCTACTTTGCCTACTGAAAGGACTCAGCACACTGCCGGCTGGCGCTATGAACAAATTCGAAGATTTATCGAGCCGGTGTATATTGATTTGTTGATGAAAGATTTGGAGAAATTTGAACCGGAAAAACCCAAGGAGGGAAAAGGAAAAGGCGATGGCAAGGGAAAAGGTGATGACAAAGGAAAAGGTGATGGTGAAGGAAAAGGTAATGGTGACAGCCAATGGCCGTCGCCGCCGAAACCGGGAAGCGGCATCGGAAGCGGTAGCGGCATGAAAAATCCGATAAACGAGCAAACGGTGGAAGATTATCTCAAACAAAAAAAGAAGAAGGAAAAAGATAATAGAAAAGAACAGCGCGACAAATTGAGATCCGCGCGGCTAAAACCGAAACAAATCGCAAAAAAGGCGATAAAGCAAAGCGATGTGAATTTTGCGGATGAACATGGCATTCCCCAGGAAGTGATGCGCGAGTTCAGGCTGTTTTCAAATGAGGTTGCTCCGTACAAAGACGATTTGGCTGAGCTGTTTGTAAAAATTTGCAATAATATCGCGGAGCAAGTTTCCACCTCATGGGAAAGATATTTTTATTCCGGCCGGCCGGATATTCAGCGCTTGATAAAAAAATACGGACAGTATTTTCAAAAAGGAGCGGAAGCGTTCCTGCCGTTTGATCAGCTGAGCATCCATGAACAGCGGGAATTTATCAGAAAATTAAAATTAAAGCCGGAGGAATTCCGTCTTCGTTTTGTGGTGGATATTTCAGGTTCAATGGGCGGAGAAAAAATAAACGCTGTCAAGGAATTGATTGTTTTGTTCATGGACGGATTGGCCGCGGCAGAGGACAAGATCACGCGATTGTTTCAGCAGTTTGATATCAAACAGCCGCCAGTGGTCATGGATACTCAGATAGTCCTTTATGAAGCGAGTGCGAGCATTGCAAAGCCTCTGCGAAAAATCAAACAGGATCCGCAAAAAGAAAAAGCCGGCCGAATAATCGCTTTCGGCAAGGTTGATGCCAGCGGCGGCGGGACTGACAGCGCTACCGGCTGGAGCGAAGTTGCCGGTACGCTGACTGCGGAAGATGAGAAACGTATTAAAGAAGGAAAACTGAAAGACATTTCGCTCGAGATTACTGACGGCGGAACCAGTTCGGCGCAGGCGGCCAGAGATGTGATTGATCAGGTTGAACGGAAAGGCGGTTTTTGCCGCGGTTTGCAAATAGTGGATGCCGGAGCGGCGGAGACCGACAATGATATGCAAATTTTTGACAGCATCTGGGGCGATGCCGGCATTCGCATTTCCAATGTTTCGGAATTGGTGCCGAAATTGTATTTACTGCTGAAAGAACAGCTGGAGGGAATTGATTTTAATGTTTCTTTCGAGGAATAAATTTTGAATATTAATTTTTATTCGTAAAATAATGGAAACAATATGAAAAAATTTGAACAAAAAGAAGTTGAATTGACGAGTTTGCCGGAAGGTGAATTGGTTCAATTGAAAGAGCGGGAAAAACAAGCTGAAGCGTTTTATGCTTTGCGTCAGGAAATGTTCGGCCGCTGGTATCGCGTCTTGCCGTATTTGAAGGCAGGTGTTTCGGAGGAAAAAACTGAACATGCGCCAAGTTTTGTTCTGGCTAATTTAAAAGAGTTGAATGAAGAAGAATTGCGGAAGTTTATTGATGAAGACAAAATCAGAGAAGAATTGCGGGCTCAGGGCGGATTGGAAAAAAAACTTGAGCTGGCGGTGAAAGTTAAGATCAAAAATTTACTGAGAGAATTGGCTTTGATCAAAAAATTGCGCGACAGAACTTCTCTGAAAAAAGAAGAGCCGGAATTTCCGCGGGAAATTCGCGAGATGCACAATTATCGAGTGGCGGAATTTCGCCGGGCGCAGAAAAAAGTGAAGGAATATGATGACAGCTTTGATGAAAAGGAGATGGAAATAGAAATGGCGCGCGAAGACGGACAGATCGAATCGCGGCTCGAAGCTGAGGCTGAATACAAGGAAGAAATGGATGAATATCTGAAGTATTTGGGGGGAAATCCTGAAGCTTACATTTCCGTTTGTTATGAAAAAGTCTGCAACATGAAAGAAACTTTTGACGCGAACGGTCGGATTGTTGAAACTCCTTATGTTCAGGAAATGATGGCGCATATCAGCGCGATGCTGGAAGAACAACCGGTATTTATTCACGGAGAATTGGGTTCAGGCAAAACCGAATTGGCCAAACATTTGGTTCGAACCAAATTGTCAAATCCATATTTGGCGCGCTGGGAACATGGAGATTCTTCGATTGGATTGAAAGAGCATCCGCGTCCGGCTGATGAAAAAGAATTGAAAAAATGGGAAAAAGAGCGTTCATCCGCTGCCGAGCCGTTTCTTATTTCCGGACACAAGGAAATAGATGTCGAACAATTTGTCGGCGCCATAAAAATTGAAAGAGTCATGCGAATGTCTCCGGAAGATCAAGTGGCGTATAAAAAAGAGCGCGCCGTCGAGTATAAGGAGAAATATCCGAACGCAACGCAAAGTGATTTTGATAAGCTGGAAAAAGCGATTGATTCTTTTTTCGATTCGCCGGTGGAAACAAAACCGTATCTCGGATTATTTTACCGAGCAATGAAGGACGGTCGTCCGCTTATCATAGATGAAATGAATGCCATTCCTCATCGCGTGCTTATCATGTTGAATGATTTGCTGACAAAGAGACCGGGAGATCGAGTGAAACCAATGGTGGACGATATGCCGGAGTTTGTGGTAAAAGAAGGTTTTTGCGTTATTTGCACGGGCAACTGGAAGCCCGAGGCCGGCGGACTTTATGTGGAACGTCAAAAAGTTGATGCCGCTTTTTTGTCTCGTTTGGGATTGGTTCATTTTGATTATTTGCCGCAAGCCAAGGATTTCGCGTCAATGACCGAGAGCGGCACTGAGAGCGAGGATGAATTGTCAGCTTTGCGCGAAGCGCGCATGGGCAATGAACTTTATTCCATGCTTATGGTTCGTTTGCTCGGCAAGGACGGCAATCTGGCTTTGCCGGAAAATTCCGAATACAAAATATTCAAATTGGCGTCAGTGGCTCGCGCTTTGCAGGATATTTTTTCCGGTTCAATGAATTCAGCGGAAAAAAGGGCGTGGGGTCCGACATTCACGGGCGTGGATACTGATCCGGCTGATCTGCTGAAAGAAAATGTTTTGTCATTGCGCCATTTGATTCCCATAATCGAGAGATGGAAAAAAGACGGATTTCGCCGAAATCTCGATGATTATGTATTCCTGGAATATGTGTCAAAGTCTCAGG
>JAHIRY010000044.1 GCA_018818405.1 Patescibacteria group bacterium
CCTTCGCCTGCTCCTTCTCCTTCTCCGCCTTCAACCTCTCCATGGTCTGGGGATCGACCTTGCCTTTCTCTGTTGCTGCCATGAAATCCTCCTTGATTGGTTGCCACAACGAAACCGACTCGAATAAAAAATTATAGCACGACAAAATCATTCTGTCAACCGGCAGTACTGATAAGAGAATAAATATATTCTCTTATCATTCAATTTTAGACAAAAAAAACCGCCCGCGCACTGCGGACGATCTTTTATTTGAATTTGATTATTTTTCAGGCATTCCGATAATTTTTTCTTCTTCTTCAAAACTCGGAAATTCTTTGGCGGATGATTGTTCATTTAACGGTGACTCCGGTAAATCCTTTACCGATTCCACCGGTTTTTCCGGCTCTTCCTCAGCCTCTGCCAATTCCTCCACTTCTTCCAATTCCCCTATCTCCGGAATTTCCTCTGTCTCAGCCATCGCGTGCTCCACGCTGACCGACTCGGACACCTCATCCAGCTCTACGAGAACCGGTTCGTCTTTCTTTTTTATTTCCGGAATACTGAAGAGTTTGTCTCTTTCCGGATTGTAAGTAATTATCACAAAAGCAATGCCGAGAATAATACCTAATACTATTCCCAAACCCATATTCCAGAAAACATTCGGCTTCACCGGATATTTTGACACCAGCGGCGCATCCAAGAGCCTGAGCTCCACATCTTCTATTCCTATATAATCATCTTTCTCGGAAGTCAGGACAAACACAACCGCTTCGGAAATCTTCAACGCTTGATTAGGATCAGAATGATAAACTTTTATTTCCAATTTACTCATGCCCGCCGGCACAGAGGTTTCTATCATATTTTCCCAGACTTTTCGCTTTTTCGCTTCATCTGTCGGAAAATAATCAGCATCAACATTGAACCCGGACTGAACGACTTTGTCCAAAAACGAACTCGAATAAACAACCTGAGACAATTTATCGGCAATTCGTTCCTCTGATTTCAACGCGCTGTACGCGTCAATGCTGTAGCCGGACTTTTGCGTCACCAGAATACTGGCGGTCGCGCTGTACAAAAAAGGCTGAATCAGCGTAAAAGCCAATGCAACCAAAATTATAACCAAAGTGACGATCAGCACTTTTCGCCAATCTCTTGCGATTATTTGAGGGTAATTGATTTCTTTAATGTTTTCCATAGAAAATTGATTTGATTTCTTTCGTAAAATTGATAAAAATAATATACCACAATGCTATTTTTTTGTCAACCGATTACTTTTCAAAAATACATAAATCATTTTCCGCAAAAACAAACTTGTCTGAAAACATTTTAATCCCGCTATTCTTATTTCAAAATTATCTCCAGCTCCTTTTCCTCTCCGCCTCTTTTTACTGTAAATTTCAACTTTTCGCCCGGTTTGTAATATGACAGCAATTCGGACAAATTCTTGTTTTCGCTCAATTCTTCTTTTTCAATTCTTATTATAATATCGCCGGTCTGCAATATTCCCTTTGCCGGACTGTCTGCGGCAATTCCCCCGTCTTTTCTGTCTTTTGGCAATAAAACGCCTTTTGTTTCCGCAATTTCCGGATTGAGGAATTCCGACAAATCAATAAAAGTCAAACCAAGATATGATCGCGTCCAGACCTGACCCTGCGTCGTGGCCTTCATTGTTTCCAATAAATAATTCATCGGAACCGCGCGACCATCCGAGTCAGCGATAAATCCGGCCATTTTTCCATCGGAAGTGACAAGCGGACTGGCAGAATATTCAGGGGTAAACGAATTTTCCAACATTAAAAATTTATAAAATTCTTCCGAACTTCGGACAACCGAACTTGTCAGCGGAGCATAATTCAAATCCTTGATCCGGCTGACGAAAACTCCGCCGCTTCCGCTGAAAGCAAGCAATGTCTGTCCTTCTGATAATTCTTCTTTGCGCACAAATTCCGCCACCGGGAAATTATTCGCTTCTACTTTCAGAAAAACCGCGCTGGTATTTTCATCCGCAATCACTTGTTTTGCCGGCAATAATTGATGAGCATTTGTCACCACATAATAATTCGCTTTTTCAGAAGTAGCGACTTGATCATTTGTCAAAATCCAGCCGTCATTGGTAATAATTGTTCCCATTCCCAAAAAATCTTCATCAGTCAAACTCGCCAAAGAATTTTTCGCGAAATTTTTTGATTTGTAAATACTAACAATGGCGGGCCGCGCTTTTACAATCGCAGATTGAATGGCGGCTTCTCCCTCATTCAAACTTTTCTTTTCCACTCGATTTGCCACCAAATCATCTATTCGTTTCGACAAATCGGAATAAGTTTTAAAACTCAGATATGGATCCTGCAAAAGAAAACTGTTGACCCACAATTCTCCGACAACGCCCCCCATAAAACCCAAAACCGTAAAAAGTACGATCATTACAAAAAAAGAATTGTTTTTCATATAAATGTTATTACGAATTCACCGCCGCAGCGCGCGGGGTTCCGCTCACGGCGGGACGAATTCTCGAATTATTATTTAACTACATGATTTACCGATGCGTTACTGATTTACTTGATAGTGTATTTATAATTTGTTATTTGGAATTTTAAATTTGTCCCGCAGCGTGCGGCATCCCGCTCACAGCGGTGATTTAGGATTTCAAATTTAGTATTTCGAATTTATATTTTGTTACATGTTACATGCTACATGTAAATCAACTCCACTGCGCCGTAAAAAGCACAGCCGCCAAACAAATTCCGGAAACAATCAAATAACTGGCAACTCTTTTTTTCGTCAAACCATGAGACAAACTGTATTTGCTGAGTCCGAGCATCAAATAATAAAAAGTTGTCAAAACAAATCCATTTACATAATAGCTGGTCGGAAAAAAACTGACAGCCACAAACGATTCAACCAAAACAATCAATATAATCGCGACAAACAGCCAACTGCGAGAAAAATTTATTTTGTGAATCCAGAAAAATTGATATGTGATCAAACCCATGACAAAAACTATTATTCCGAGCAACAGCCAGAAATTCAATTGCAACAAAATCAAACTGCCGAAACAACTGGAAAAAAGAAAATAAGCTGAAATAAGACTCAAATACAAAGACAAGCTTTCCAGCGAATACGGCTGATACTTGAACGGAAAATTAAAATACAAATTGTATTGCTTCAAAAGAAGATAAAGAATAATCGCGCTTAAAATTATCACCAGATGAAAAACCAGACTGTCAATCAAAAATAAAATAAATACAAAACTGCAAAAAGCGAACAATGCCGGCAAAATCGCAAGATTGACAAAAATCTTGTTAAACTTGAATTTTCCCAGATACCAAATGGTCAGAATCAATTGCAAAAAAATCACCAGGCAAATTATCCACCAATAATCCTGAAAATTTTTCAACATTTCCATTCCCAGTATCCAAAGAGCCGGAACCAACAACAAAATTATTCTTCGTAAAATATGCATAATTAATTTTATTTTA
>JAHIRY010000045.1 GCA_018818405.1 Patescibacteria group bacterium
AGTGGCGGGTCTAGACCCGCCACTACAATACGAATGCGCCTCTACAATACGCATGCGTCGTTACAATACGAATGCGCCGCCGATACAAATGATTGGCGCAGGTTTAAAAATCACCCCATTTATACAAATTCGTCACCGCAATCCCAAATTCCAATCCATTGACAATCTGATCCTGATTCAAATCGCTCCGATAATCATCCGAATAAATATGATTCGCCAGAACGCTCAGATCCAATCCGTTCACATAATTGTCGCCCGAAGCGCCGTTCACATCGCCGGCTTTCAAAAACTTCGTATAATCTTCGCTGAAATCAATCAATGTTCCGGCGCTGTCAACCGTTATATTATTTTTGCGATAATCAAGATGCGAATAACCTTTCAACAAAAAATCGCAGACCTGCGGAGCTGTCAATCCCTCGAGCTCAATGCTCGATCCATAGCCGTTCAAATCCGTTGTCACTGTTTTGTCAGCCAGCAGATTGTCAGTGCCTGATTCAAAAACGCGAACACGCAAAATCGTGCTGTTATTCCCCGTCTTCGGCAAACGCTTTTCCGGCACGGCGCGCAAATTCATAAATGCTGTCGGCAATTTCAATGTCCGAAAAACATAATCGCCGCTCGCCGCCAGATTGCCGGCGCCATCGCGGGAAAGAACATGAAAATGATATTCAGTGTCAGGCGTTAATCCGGACAGGGGTATGGAATGCGACAACACCAATTCTCCGGACGATCCGGAACCGATTTCATAACTTGTCGTCAATCCGTATTCAACAATGGAAGTGGCGTTTTCATTCGTGTCCCAAGTAATGACAGCGGAAATATCAGTAATATTAATTGCTCTGACATTTGAAATAACCGGCGGAATTCGATCGCCGGGAGGCGGAACAACCCCGCCGAGAGTGGTGGCTGACGCCGGATCGCTCTGCTCCGAATAACCGCCGAATTCATTTACAGCTGAAACTTTGTAAGTATATGTCGTATTCGCGGTCAGTCCGGTGTCGGGATAAGAATTCGTCACAGCGGTGGCGATAAAAACATCATCGCGATAAAGTTTGTATGCGACCGCGTCGGGCGAAACATCCCAAGACAGGTTAATTTTCGAATCGCTGACTGCGGTGGCGGTAAGGTTTATGGGAGCGGGGAAAGGAAGAATGGTAACCGTACTTTGAATTATATTAACCATCGCCGCACTAACAAAAAAAACAACAAAAACAAAACTCAAAAATAGCCCGACGGCCAGCAAGTACCTCGTCTTCAATAAATGTGTTGCTTTTTTTTTCATCAATTAATTTTCGTTTTTATTTTTTCATTCTTTCTTGATTCAATTATAACACAATTTCTTTATTCCCGCAGTATTTAAAACATTGATTTTATTAACAGAAAAACGCAAAACAAAACAGCTCCGCAAATGCGGAGCTGTTCGTGGATTTTCCGTGCGAAATTTTATTTTCGAAATTTCTTTACGATCCAGATTACCAGCAGAACCAAGACTATCAAACCGATTATTCCGGCGATTACAAACATTATTTTTGTCATCATGGCATAGCCCACATACAAAGATAATTCTTTTTCAGCAGTCAATAATCCATCATATTCAATTACACCCTTAATTGTATATTTTCCAGTCTGTTGAGCCTCAAATGATACTGCAAATTTGTTTGTTTTGCCAGGTAAAACGTCAACTGCATCAGTCTCAATTGTTTTGATCAGTACAGCCTTGCTATCATATATATTCAATCTCAATTTTGCTGAAGCGGGAACTTGTCCCTCATTAATAAAATCGCTCATTATAGAAACCGATTCACCTGCCTTAATAACATTCTTGTCTATATTCAAAAATTTAATGCTTCCCTTTTTCAGTGCTCCTATTTTGAAGATATTAAGAAGCGCCTTATCTTGAAACATTACAGTTTCACCATCATAAATCTTGATGTTTAGCCAATATGTTCCTTCTGTTAATTTTGTAACTCCAGGAGCTCTTACAATGGATTTTTGTGTAGAAAATGGTTGAATTTTATCAAGCTTTGTTATTTCGTGTGTTTCCAGAGGTTCATTATTCATCGAGCTTGCCTCTAACACAATTCTACTTAAAGCTCCAACGACATTGCCATCATTTCGGACACCAAGTGAAAATGCAATCGGGTTATTTTCTTCCATTTTCAAATTTTCCCAGGAAACAATTGAAAACTTTCTCACTTTCTTGTCCGTCACAGTAAGTTTTACATTAACTGCAGCCCCAAGCATCATGGCAGCCCCTGTTCCCACGGTTGATTCTTCAACACCAACTGTTTCTGTGAATTTAATTTTGCCGATATACTCTCCAAGCTGGGCATCCCTTGGAACATTAATATGTACTGCAACAGGCATTTTTTCAACGCCTATAGCCATATTAAAGTTAAAACCGGGATCTAAGGAAATCCAATTTTTTATTTCATCGCCTTCTATTTCTGTTGTTATTTGAGCGGTTTTTTCTGGTGCTGTTCGATTTAGCGTTACACTTTTCTCAAATTGGGAACCGGGCAATAAATTTTCATTTATAATGTCCGCAGTACTCACTCCGAAACCCGCATAAGCCGGAACAATGCCGAGTAGCCCCACAACAACAAAACAGAAAGCAATTTTCAATAAATTTGTTGTCTTCATGTTTTTTTAAATAAATTTTTTATGCATGTTTTCATTATTCATTACAATAACATCAGTGAGATTAATCATTATCCGCATAAACCGTAAACATATTTGTTCCGGTACAAAACCCCTCGACTCCGGTTGCAGGCATACGAAGCTCCCATTCTGTGGCATCTGAAATGACAGGATCAACATCGTCGGTCGGAGCAGCAAGATCAAGAACAAGAGTGACATCCTCATCAGTTAATGCTACGCCGCCACCAGTATCAAAGTCAAAATTTTCAGTTGTGTGATACTTTTCGTTGGCTAGAGGGATCGTTCCAATATCGCAAGTCATTGCAGTGCTGGCAGTTGATTTCAAATATATATCAAGAGATCTATTACCCACATTTGTTACGACCACTTGTTTACTGGTAGCACTTGTACCTCCTAAAGCTAATTCACCATATGCAATAGAGGTAGGAAGCACTGTGAGTGCAGGCAAACTATCCACGTCAGGTGGAGTTGCGTCAACCACAGGATCTCCAGCCACTCCGTCAGTTGGAGTTACTTCGCATTGCCAGGTCTGTGCCGACAAGGGACCTGTATCAGTGGCATCTGCATAAAATTGCAAGGCAGCGTTACAAGTATAGGATACATCCAAATCAGCCCCACCCGATGTACAATCACCACCTACGCTACACTCTGCATCGGTATAACAATCATTATTATCGTCCAAGCAAGCGGGGGTTGCTCCGGAACGATAAATTTTTGCTGAAACGCCCGTAATATCATCGCATCCATTATTATCGGATATTGTCGCCAGACATTCAACTGTCGCAGTTGAAGAAGGGTTTAATATAATATTCGTCTCACTAAAAGTATTTGCGTCTCTTAAAATAACTGAAGAAGCCACGGGTGGTGCACTTGTAACATTTGCGGTGGCTAGAACATTTGAAAAGTCAGTTGCCATTGAAGGCTGAGGAGAGACTAGACTCCAAATCCCTAAAATCATGGGGACTATTGCGACGAGACACAATGCTAAAATTAAAAATCCCAGATAGTTTTTCTTTTTCGCTTTTTTGATCATATTTTTTTATTATGAATTCTAAAATTAATAAATTTAATTTACTAATTTTTTTTATTTTAAATATAACCAAAAAAATCGACCTTTAATCCGCCTTCGCGCTCCGCTACGGCGGACGAGAAGGGCTGTAGCAAAATTCTCCTCATCTTGCCAAGCAAAGATGCCTGAAAAATTATTTAGAGATTATGCCACGGTTTTTTTTTGAGTTTTTTTTGGTTTATTCTTTTTGTTATTTGTTAGACAATTATATTATATCACATTTTGAGACTTCCTTAAATGCCGCAAAATGTTTTTGTGGATAAATCGTTTGCGAATTATTTTTTTCGCGCGCGTTTTTAAAATGTTTTTTGAATAACGGGGGATAACGGCCCTTCGATGCGACTCAGGGTGACGATGAACGGAAAATCGGTTGACGAAAATTAGATTTGCGCGACGCATTTGCGCGAAACAAAATCATCCAATATTTAATCAAACAAAAAAATATGCAACGCGTTTTTTCAATACAAAAAGACGGATCGCAATCCGCCCCTGAATTTTTTCGCCGATCATTCGACCATTTAATCGAAAATAAATTTCTCTTTTTTTGCCAGCGCATTTTCAATCAAATCATCAACATCCAATTTTTTCTCCGCTTCAATTATTTTCCCGATCTCCGCCCGCGTCTCCGGATGGCGCGCAATGAAAAAACTGCAACAGTCCTGATACGGCTCAATGGAAATTTCATAAGTTCCTATTTTTTTCGCCAGATCCATTATCTGCCGTTTGTTCTGCGCAATGAGCGGAGGCAATTTCAACATTGATGAAGCTTCATAAATCACATTTAAATTTTCCAGAGTTTGCGACGCGACCTGCGCCAATGAATCTCCGGTCGCCAATGCTTTTGCGCCGGTTTCCGCGCAGAGTTTTTCCGCGAGCTTGAACATGAGCCGGCGGTAAACAATCATTCGAATGTCAGCCGGAATATTGGCGATCACCTGACTTTGCAAATCAGCGAACGGCACAATGTGCAAAACCGATTCACCCTGAACGCGCGCCAAACATTGAACCAGCTTTTTGATTTTATTTTCCACCGCTCCCCTATTTATCGTTTGATTTTTAAAATGCACAAAATCAACTTTCGCGCCGCGCTTCATCATTTCAAAAGCCGCAACCGGACTGTCTATTCCGCCGGACATGAGACACAAAACTTTTCCGGCGGTGCCGGCCGGCAATCCGCCGATCCCTTCTTCTTTCCGGCCGAGAACCGCGGCTGACATTTTGCCGATTTCAATTTTTATTTCCAATTCAGGATTGCGCACATCAACCTTGATTTCTTTTCCGTCTTCTTTTATTTTTTCCAGAATAAACCCGCCGACTTCCGCGTCAACCGCCATTGAATTCAATGAAAACTTTTTGTTCGAACGAACCGTGTTTATTTTAAATGTCCGCGGTTCGTAAAAATTCACGACCCTCAAGACCGTTTGTTTTATTTCGCCCAAATCGGCGGTGCACATGATCGCCGGCGCAATATTGGAAATGCCGGGCAAAAGCTTTAACAAATTTATGTGTTCCGCCAATTCGGCTGAAGAAATTTTTTTATTAAACTCGATATGCAATTTTCGTCCCGCATTGCGCGCGCTCGAACACGGCAAAAGGTTTTTTATATTTTCAATTAATTTTCGAATAAAAAAATCCTGATTCTTTCCTTTCAGATTCAGCTCGTCCGAATGAGTAATGATGGAGTGAAAAATGTTTTCCATAGTTTGTGATGTTATGAAATTCGATTTTAGCGCAAATTTTTGATTTGCGCAATGTCGGAGCGGCGGATTTTTTCATTATTTTTATTTCCGTGCGTTGGCGAAACGGGGAACAAAAATTTTTGTTCCGTACGATTATTGATATTTCCGAACCTTAATCCTTAATCGCATCCTTATCCTTAATTCTCTCGCGTCCGACGGCGACGGAGAATTAAGATTAAGATTGAGGAGAAGAATTAAGAAAACGGAGCCCGCCCGCTCTTTTTGGCTATTTTATGCTGTATTTGGAATAATTGATTATTTTTGCTATACTCAATTTAGAAGTTTTTATATACTTTCTTAAACATTAAGGAAAAACATTATGGGATTTTTCGACAAAATGATGGGAACAAAACCGGCAGCCAAGCCAAAGCCGGAAGCGGTACCGGCGCCGGAAGAAAAAAAACCGATTGCAAAGGAAGCGCCAACATTAAAAGTAGTGGAAAAGCCGGCGGAAGCAGGCGAAAGAAAAGCGATTTCCGTAGTGGAAATGTACAAGGCCGGCGCAAAAGACCTTGATTCGCGAGCCGAGCAATTGGCGGACGAATTCATCAACATGGAAGAAGGACCGATGACAAATGAAAAAAGTCCTTATTTCGAAGAATTGGTTCTGACCAAACAAGCGGCCAACGCGGCCAGAGACTTGGTTCATGATCACGAACAATATGAGTCCATTCAAAAAGAAATGGAAGGATTGCAGGATATGTCGCAAAACCGCGAATTGCCCTTCAAAGCGCGATTCCAGGGCATGATAAAAATAGGAGAATTGCGCGAACAAGCGAAAGCGATAAACAGCGAACGGCTGGCAAAAGAAAGTTATTACAGCCGTTTGCTCATGAGCATTGAAATTCAAAAGAAAATGAAAGAACAAATGAAGCCGGAAGCAAAAGAAGAAACCGCGGAAGTCAAAGAATTGCGGGAATTGCAGGAAAGTTTTGATGCCGCTTACAAACAATTGGAAACAGCGCAAAGAAATCTGCAAGTTTTACAAGTAGGAGCATTTGGAAAGATTCTGGGCATGTTCAAATCAGATGTCAAAGCGGCAAAGAAAACAGTGGCAATGCTGGAAACCGTCACCACCAACCTGTCAAATCAAATATATGAAAGAACCGCGAAATCCGCGGCTCCGCTGGGAATCACTTTCGGCCGAGGAGAAATGATGGCAACCGGAGTAAAAATGGGCGGATTGGAAGTTCCGCAAGTTCGATCAAGCGTAGCGGGCAGAGGCGCTGAACGAAGAGAAGCTGAAAGAACGGAAAGAGCGGCGTAAATATATAACACGAATTTATATTTGAAAAAGTCTCGCGAACGCGAGGCTTTTTTATTTGGAATAATATTTTTTAAAAAAGGCAGGGAACAAAAAACTTTGTTCCCTGCCTCCGTTTTCATTGACGTTGATTTTTCATACAACGAAATCCGGTTTTTCAATTATTCGATTTTCAAATGAGGGAATTTAAATTCGCATTGCCGATTGTTCATTGAAAACGGGGAACAAAGTTTTTTGTTCCGTACGAAACGGTGGCGTTAGCGAAACGGGGAACAAAGATTTTTGTTCCGTACGTTATGGTTGTAAAATGTCTTCGGTTCGGCCGTTGATTGAAATTATTACGGTTTGAACGGTTGGAAATTGCATTAATGTTTCTTCGATCTGCGATCTGATCGCGGACACTCGGCACGATCCGGCGACTTGATATTGCAATTGTTCGTCCAAATCCACGCGCGCGATTCCTTTTTCTATTGTCAAATTTTGAATATTTATTCCGGGATTCAATGAGGTGAAATATCCATTCCCCTGTTCGTCAATGTTCGGTCCGAGAAATAAATTTTCCAGAGCGCGGCGCGCGGTTTGCGTTGTTTTCGCGATCTGCCTCTTCACTGGGGAAACAGAGGCGCAATCGCCTCCGCTTCTGTTAATGTTTGAATTGCCGAAATAAACGAGCACGCTCATCATTTCTCCATCGCCGCCAAAATTTATCGGCAGGAAAACAGCGTCATCATTTTCCGGCAGACCGGACGGATTGTCTTTTCTCAAAATAATAAATCCGTTTTTTTCCAATGGAGCGGAAAACGGAAGCACAACATGAAATTCCACAAAATTCGTTGTCATCCAATCAGTCTTCGCTTGCGCGATTCCGCGCGCCAAGATTTTTTTGTTTCCATCGGTCAGCTCGACCGGAAATGACGCTTCAAAAAACCAATTACCCCGCGCAGAACCGTTGATGAGCAACGGACCGGCAATCGATTCATTGGAAATCGGAGAATCGATTTTAATAAGATCGCGCGCTGATTCGAGATTTTTAATTTTTTCCATGAAAATATCGCCGCTGTCCGTACGGCATATTTTATTCAAGCCGGATTCAACTTTGTTGCCGGCGGAAACGCATTCTTCAAAATTCGTAATAGTCCGTTGATCAGGCTTGTCAGCTGTCATAAAATAAATCGCGACCGCGCCGATAATCGCGAAAAGGACGAAAATGACTATTAGAATTAAACTGGAAAATCTCATAAATATTATTTTAAAATATCAAACAAAAAATGCAGATATCTTGCGCAAAGCTCCGGGGCCTGGAATCGAACCAAGATTAACAGGGCCAGAACCTGCCGTCCTACCATTAGACGACCCCGGAACTTTATGCAAGATATTTTCCGCATTCATATTATTTCAAAAAATTGTTGCTCTTACAATACAAAAAATTTTATAAAAGATCAAGACTTTGCGCCCGCCACAATCGTTCCGCCGAAAGCGTTGGCGATTTCATCGACCGGATCGGCTATTGTTTCCGCGGGAATTTCTTTTTGATTTTGAGGCAGAGACATGGCAGACTCGACTCTTGTTTCCACGATTAAATTTTTTCCAAAGACTTCTTTTATCGCCTCGCACAACATTGATTTGCCTTTCACTTCATTAACTCTTTTTCTCTGTATCTCAAATAAAAATCCAATGGTCAAAACATTGTCGGCGAGATGAATCGGATTGCCCATCTTCAGAGACATGTACAATGAATAATTATCAGTTTTAATTTTTTCCAACACTCTCGGCCAAGCGGAATTTATTTCGCTCAGATCAGCGCCGGGAAGAGATT
This sequence comes from Patescibacteria group bacterium, assembly GCA_018818405.1. Classification (GTDB taxonomy): domain Bacteria; phylum Patescibacteriota; class Patescibacteriia; order UBA11705; family JABHMO01; genus JAHIRY01. The sequence goes on from JAHIRY010000045.1 coordinate 8,550, forward strand.
CAACCGCCGGAACCGGAGCCGACTCATTTGTTTCTTCTGTTTTTTTTACCGGTTCAATGTTTGTTTTTTCTTGAATCTTTTGCTCGGGCGCTCGAACTACAGGCTGGCTGATCGGCATTGGCCGGGGCTGAAAAACGGGAATAGCTGAAGTCAACTGCACGACAGCAATTTCCAACGGCAATTGCGCGATGTAAGTTTGTTTGAATAATTCTCTGGCGCTCAAAAATTTTTCAATGATATTCACCAAGTCTCTCTCGGAAATTTCCGAAACAGCTTCGATTATCCGGCGGGCAATGCTTTCTTCAAAATCGCGAGCCAGCTCATCCGGATTCTTTGTTATTTTGTAGAGCATCGCCTGTCTGGTAAATTCTATAAAATTATCAGTAAAGCGGGAAAGGTCAAATCCATCGCTGACCAAGCCGTTGATCAAACCGATCGCGTCCGGCGTTTTTTTCTTTATAATCATTTCGAAAAATTTTATCAGCCGGTCAAAATCAGCTTTCGGCAAAATCAATTCCGCCTGATCAAGCGAAATGGTTTTTTCTCCGAGAGAAAAAATTTGTTCGAGCAAACTTTCCGCGTCGCGAACACATCCGCCGGATTGCATTGCCACGAGTTTTAAAACTTGTTCTTCCACGCTCATCCCCTCTTCCAGGGAAATCCAGCGCAAACGATCAACCAATTCCGGCAAAACAATTTTCTTGAAATCAAATCGCTGACATCGGGAAATTATTGTGGCAGGGACTTTGTGCGCTTCGGTTGTCGCGAGAATGAAAATCACATATTTCGGCGGCTCTTCCAAAATTTTCAAGAGCGCGTTAAAAGCGGAAATGGAAAGCATGTGAACCTCGTCAATAATGAAAACCTTGGATTTGCTTTTCGACGGAGTGAAACGCGCGTTGTGAATAATATTTTCCCGAATATTGTCAACGCCGGTATGCGACGCGGCATCAATCTCAATAATGTCGAGCGCGCGTCCGCCGATAATTTCTTCACAGCTCGCGCATTTGTTGCACGGTTCTCCGCTCGGCTGAAGATCCAAGCAATTGACTGATTTTGAGAGCAAGCGCGCCAAAGTTGTTTTTCCGGTTCCTCTGGGACCGCAAAAAAGATAAGCGTGCGCGACGCGGTCGGACTCGATTTCATTTTGCAAGGTCACTTTGATATGCTGTTGGCCGGTGACTTCGGAAAAAGTTTTCGGCCGATATTTTCTGTATAATGCGATAGACATAGTTTTTTTTTAACGAATTAGACGGAACTTCCAACTTTTTTTATTATGCAACACGATCCGCGGAAACATTCGATCCGTATATCCGCGGAGGACAGGTAGGGGTTCAACATGTTGAACCCCTACCTGTCCTCCGCGCGTGGCGTGTATGTGTGATATGCGACGGCGGGCAATTTTGTAATTGCGTAATTTGTAAATTCGCAATATGTGCAATATGTAGCGGCGGGTCTAGACCCGCCGCTACATATTGCACATATTACATCACACTGCATTACCCTGTATTACCTATTACTTTATTACACGGTCAACCGCTTTCCCTCGCTCATGCCAACTAATTTTATCAGAAAACCGCGGATAAATCAAACCGAAATTCATTTGTAATTTTAATATAATTGCATTAAAATAATAACGGTTTCCGTTCTTTTTTCCAAAACCGTTTCCCTGCGCCAAGGAGAAATTTCATGCGAACAGAAGCAGAAAAAAAACCGTTCAGATTCGCTGTCATCGGCGGAACTGCGCCGATGAATCTCGGACTGAAAGAAACCGACCGATTTTCATTGTCATCCACTCCGTACGGAAAACCCAGCGAACCGGCGGTCTGTTATCGAATGAATAAAGATGTTGAACTCGTCTGGCTGAACCGCCACGGAAAATTCCATAAATTGAGTCCGTCGCGAATTCCTTACGCGGCCAACATCCGTATGCTGATGGAAATGAATGTTCATTGCATTCTATCTCTTTCCGCCTGCGGCAATTTGCGGGAATCTGTTGAGCCGGGAAAAGATCTGGTCATTCCGGACCAAACATTCGATCTCACGGCAAAAGGCCTGCGCCCGCAAACGCTTTTCCCTGATTTTGCAGTGCATATTTCTCATGCAGATCCGTTCTGCCCGGAAATGAGGAAAAGAGTTTTCTCCGCCGCTTCCGCTCTTTGCAAGGGAAAGGTTCACTACGGCGGAACGCATGTGGTGATCGAAGGTCCTGGTTTTTCCACTCGGGCGGAATCAAAAACCTTTCGTCAAATTCACAATGCGATTGTCATCGGAGAAACCACTCAGCCTGAAGCAAAGCTGGCGCAAGAGGCAATGATTCATTACTGCGTTCTCGCTTTTCCTTCGGATGACGACTCTTGGAAGGAAGATGGCGAACCTGCAACCGCGGAAATGATTTTCAAAAATCTCAAGAAATACGGAGCATTGTCGCTGGAAATAATTCACGCGCTGGCTGAAGATTTTGCTTGCGACTCAACTCCTTTTGACTGCGGCTGTGAAAATGTCATGGGACCGAATCTGGAAGCGGTTCACACTGACATCGCCGGTTATCTGAAAACGTGTTCGCCCGAAGAGGAAGGGCGGCTCCGGGAAAAATACGAAATCTTCGGCATCATGCCGAAATGATCTGAACGAAAAACAAAATACGCGCAGGACTTCGAAAAGTCCGCGCGATTTTTTATTTAAATTTGGATTGGCGGGTGCAACCCGCCACTACACAATCGAATTATTTTTTTACAATGTTTTCCACTGCCGCCCAGCGGCTGCCGCCGTCGGCCGGAATCAAAAATACGACTTCATCTCCGGGTTCGCCCCTGAAATATGTGACGCTGGCTGTGAGCAATTTCCAGCGCTTGCCATCGTCTGTCGCGTAATATTGCAGACTTTGCGGATCTTGTTCCAGTGCTCCGACTTTTCGCAAACGTTCTATCGGTTTTATTTGTTTGTACACAAACGAACCCAAATTGTTGATTGTTAATTTCAAAATATCGCCTTCAACCAATTTTGATTTCGAAGCATAATTCGCGGGAACATCATATTGCTGTCCGTCGGCGCCGATCATGTTTTGTCCGTCAAAAACGCCTTCAAGCACTTTTTCCGATTCGCTCCGAACAATGGTTGATGCTTTTTGCTTCACTTCTTCCATTGCTTCGTCATAAACGGATTTTTCTTCGGTCGGAAGAAAAACTCCGCCGCCCGTAATAACGAGCTTCAGATGATCCAGCTCTTTTTGCATTCTGGTAATAACCGCCAGCAATTCACCGGCTGACGGAGAATCCGGTTTTGCCGGCGCTTGTTTTTTTACTCTTCGCACCGGCTTTTTTTGTTTTTTTTCTTTTTCGAATAATCCGAACATATGTGAATTTATTTTATAAATTAAATGATTTGTGAAAATAATTTTCCTTAACTGGATTGTTTGATTCTTTCCGCCACCTCCATTTCTATAATATCACGATCTTTTCCGAATTTTAATCTGGATAACTGGCTGATCGCTTTTGCCAATTCGGGATTTTTTTTCGGCAAGCCGGGAATCTTGTCCAAATGAATCGTACCCATATTAAAGCCCGGCGGATTGGCATTGTCAATCATAAGTTTGATATAAGCATTGTAAGCGGGAACATTGAGAAAATCCCGCGATCCGAATACCGGCGCGAATTCCTTTGTCAGCGCTTCGGCATCATCAACGCCGATTCTGAAAGCGACTTTTGTTCCCACATTTCCAAAGATGGCGTCCTTGAATTTCGTATCACCGCTTTTTACCAGCTGGCCGATGTACTGGTGAGCGATTGTCAGACATAATCGATATTTTCTCGCTTCAGACAAAATTATTTCCATGCTGTCCGTCAAAAAATTCTGAAATTCATCAATATACAAATAAAAATCTTTTCGTTCATCTTCCGGCATATCTCCGCGTGCAAGCGCAGCCATGAGGAGCTTGCCAATCAGAATCATTCCAAGTAAATACGCGTTGTTGTCGCCGATTTTTCCTTTTGATAATTTTGCCAAAAGGATTTTCTTGTTGTCCATCACATCGCGAAAATTCAATGAACTCTTTTGCTGGGAAATAATCGGCCGCATGAAATCATTGGCAATGAAAGGAGTCAATTTGCTGGTAATATACGGAACCATGTTTTGCAGAGACGCTTCGCCGCCTGCTTTGAGCGCTTCCTTTTCCCAGAAATCTTTTACGATTTGCATTTTGCATTTTGACAATTTCATGTTGCGGAAATCATCATCAGCCAGAACGCGAGGAACTTCCATCATGGTCGAGCCTGATTCAGGATCATCCATTATCAAATAGCAGGCATTTTTGAAATATTGTTCGAACATCGGTCCGCCGGTCGCGCGCAAATCATAGAGCTTGTCGAGAATATTCATTATTTCATTGACAGCAAAAGTTTTTTGTTCCGGCGTATCATATTCCAGCATATTCAATCCGATCGGCCGTTCAATGTCGCCCGGATCAAACACAATAACATCTTCAGCTCTTTCTTTTGGAATTCTTTCCAAAATATGATCAATCGCGTCGCCATGCGGATCAATATAGCAACATCCTTCGCCATTGGCAATGTCCTGCATCATCTGGCCTTCGATATACCAAGATTTTCCGGTTCCGGTCATTCCGATAATGTATTGATGGCGGCGGCGATCGGCTTTATTGACGAAAACCGCTGTTTTTCTTCCGCGATAAATATTATTTCCGAGAAGATGTCCTTCTTTTGGCATATTTGTCGGCGGCGATGCTTTTTTCGCTTCGAGCCATTGAATATTCGGCGTTTCATTGACCATGGGAATCGGCAAATGATACAAGCTGGCCAATTCTTCGGTATTCAAAATCATTTTTCTCGATTCATCAAAATTACGATAAATAAAATCATTTGTCAACCGTTTGATCGGTCTTGTTTTCACTTCAAATCCATTGCCGTATTTGTAAACATTGTATTGAGAAAACGCATTGGTGAGATTATTGAGATATTGGTCGATTTTTACTTTGTTCTCACTGCAAACGATAATTCTGATATTCGCGTCAACGCCGGCTTTGCTGGATTTTCCTTCCAATCCTTTTACAACTTCTTCTTCCATGGGAGAAAGGCGGTACTGTTCGGGCGCGCCCGACTCCGGCTTTTTCGGCGGATTGACCATGTCAACAAATCCTTTGAAAAATTTTCCAAATCCGGTGCCCGCGACTTCTTTCATCGCGTCTTCAATTTTTTTTCCTTGCTGCATTTTCGAAGCGACTTTTGCGCCCAAATCCTGCCAGCTTTTGTCAGCCGGACGAATGACTATTTGAATTGCGGCTCCGTCGTTTTCATCTATTTGACTCAGCGCATTGGCAATGGAATTGAGCGGATCGCTGTCTGATTTTTTGTATGTTTTTATGGGGAAAATATATTTTTTTCCCAGCCCCAACATTCGGCCGGCCACGATTCCCTTTGGAGAAAAAATATTATAATCCGGAACTTCTTCAATATAAGCGTCCGGAAACTGAGCCTGGATTTGTTCTTCCACATAATGCTCTAAATGAGCGGGCATGGCCATGTAAAAAGAGAGCTTGCCGTTGTCAGCCACCAGCTCGAGGGAAAACAAATCTTTTCTGCCGTAAAACCAAGCTTTGAATCCGCGCTCGGCTTTCAATCCGGCGATGGTGGAAAAAAATGTTTCGGCGACTCCGATTTTTTCTTGAATCTTCTGAAGTTCCGGAGGCTGGGCGTTTTCACCGGCAATGTCTTTCGGCACGGTGATGAGAATGACTTTGCGTTCAAAAGCATGCGCAACCTTGCCGCGCCTCGTGGCAAAATATCTGGCGATAAAAATCGAAACAACCAATAAAAAAATCAGGACAATAAATCCCAATCCCAGCAAAAAACTCGGATTCCCCAATAAATTATCCAGAAACGCCTGATCGAAAGTGCTGTCAAACGCTATTTGCGGCATACTTTTTTATTTTCTCTTTTTTATTTTGGTTTTTATTATTTCCGAAAGATCGGCGGCCAGACTGAGAGCTCCTTTTACGGTTTCTTTCATTATTCTTTTTCTGAAAAATCCGACCAAACTCGTCGCGCGTTCGAATTTTTCTTTTATATCCATCATCAGTTCGCTGCACTGCTTCAAAAATCTGATCAAATAAAAGAGGCCGGCGCAAAGAAAAGCGGTCAGCCACAAAATGCAAAACGAGGCGACAATATAAAAAATGTCTTGAGTTGTTTCGAACATACGGTTTTTTTTTATTTTTATTTTTGATTAGCTGATTAGCTTCTTAGCTATTTAATATTGTACTGCGTGATTTACTGATCTGTTACTGATTTACGTGATGACGATGTGGAGTTGCTACCACCGCAACGTGCGGGGCAGACGAATTATCATTACTCAATTATTAATTTGTTATTTGGGATTTAGGATTTGTTTCGCTTTTAGTATTTCGGATTTAGGATTTCAACAGTGTTCCCCCGCTCTTCACGAAGGGCGGGGTTCCCTGCCAAGTGCTCCCTGCTTAGTGCTCCCTGCTCCCTGCTACATCCGTATCTCCGCGTCCATTCCTTTTTTCAACTGTTCAATGATCTTTTTTTGCAATTTATTCACTTCTTCCATTTCCAGCGTTCTGTCTTTCGATTGATAAATGATTGTAAATGTTAAACTTTTGTATTCTTCTTTAATTTTATCACCTTTGTAAACATCAAACAAATTCACAGCTCGAATCAGCTTCGGATCGACCGCTTTTACCAAATTTTGAATGTCTTTCCACTGCACGCTGTCATTGACAACGATGGACAAATCCAAAACAATGCTCGGAAATTTCGCAATGGGCGAATATTTTTTCGTCTGCGGATAATTATCCACAATCTTATTCAAATTGATTTGCCAGATGCCAACCGGTTTTTTTATTTCCAAATTATTCAACGCTTTCGGGTGAACCGACGCAACATAGCCGACATTTTCCCGATTCAATAATATTTGCAAAACTTGATTCGGATGGCATGGCGCCGGAGCATTTGTCGTGGATTCAAACTCTATTGCCATTCCGAGAGAGTCAAACAAAGTTTGCGCGATTCCTTTGACAATAAAAAATTGATTTTCTCCATTCTCTGAAATTGCCGCACCGCCGGCCAACAGATCCTGCAATGGCAATCGGCTCTCGGAATCAGGCCGCGCTCGCTCCCCTTCTTTCTCCGGAGAAAATACTTTTCCCACTTCGAAAATATTTATTTCTTCGAAAAATCGCGAATTTTCATAAATATTTTTCAGCAAATTCGCCATCAGGTCGCGGCGAAGCAAATTCTGATTTTCCGCCCACGGATTTTCCATTTCAATATTATTTGTCGGCTGGCTGATTTTTTCCAATAATTCTTCTCCGACAAAAGAAGGAGTGTAAACTTCATTGGCGCCGACAGCCAAAGATAAAATTTCTTTTACTCTGCGTTCCAAATTGCGCAGATTGTTTTGTTCCGGATAACTGAGCGGAACGGCGGGCATTGCCGGCTTTAGATTGTCATAGCCGAAAATTCTGGTTATTTCTTCGATAATATCTTCGGCAATGTTGATATCTTTTGTTGCGCGCCAAGACGGAACGGAAACTTTAATTCCGGTTTTCGAGTCTTTTATTTTAAATCCCAAATTTTCCAAAATTTTTATAATTTTCTTGTTTGCTATTTTCTGTCCAATTCTTTTCTCTATAAAATCCCAAGAAACTTCGATCGGATCTTCATTCAATTCAAAATTTTTCACATCAACCAAATCGCTGACAACTTCAGCTCCGGGAATTTCCTCTTTTATCAAATTGACTGTGCGGCGAATGGCCAGCTCGGCCATTGTCGGATCAAGGCTTTTTTCAAAACGAACGGCCGCTTCGCTTCTGATTCCCAGACGGCCGGCGGTTTTCCGAATGATCACCGGATCGAAATTCGCCGATTCAATAATAATTGATTGCGTGGATTCGTCAATTTCCGAATTTTCATTTCCCATAATTCCGGCCAAAGCGACGATTTTTTCCTGATCGGCAATCACCAGATCTCCTTCGGAAAGCAGGCGTTCTTCTCCGTCGAGCGTAATTATTTTTTCTCCGCCGACAGCTGTTCTGACAATTATTTCGTCATTTAAAATTTTATTTCGATCAAACGAATGGAGCGGTTGGCCCAATTCAAACAAGATGTAATTCGTAATATCCACGACATTGTTGATTGATTTCTGGCCGATCGCTTCCAATCTTTTTTTCAGCCGATCGGATGACGGACCGACTTTTATTCCGGTTATGGCAATTCCCAGATAACGAGGACAAAGCGCGGATTCGTCAACGCGAACTTTCAAATCGATTTCTTTTGAAGATTTGAATTCTTCGATTGCATAATCTTTCAATTTCAAATCATAAATAGCAGAAATTTCGCGCGCCATTCCATAATGGCTCCAAAGATCGGGCCTATTGGTCAGCGATTTATTGTCAATTTCAATAACAACATCATCAAAGCCGAATTCTTTCGCCAAATTTTCGCCGACTTTCAAATTCGTTCCGGTCAAATCCATAATTTGTCCCGCTTCCGCGGGAAAAGATTGCTCTAAACCGAGCTCATCGCTGGCGCAGATCATTCCTTCGCTTTCCACTCCGCGCAAAGTTGTTTTTTCCAATGTGACGAGTTCGCCTTCGCCGTGCCAGCGCACTTTTGCGCCGGGCAGAGCGACCGCCACCAACATATTTTCTTTCAAATTCGTTCCGCCGCAAACAACCTGCGAATTGTTTTTTCCAAGGCTGACTGAAACCACTTTCAATTTATCGGCATTGGGATGCGCTTCGATTTTTTCAATTTTTCCGACAACGACATTGTTGAATCGTTCGGCCAAATTTCTAACCTCCTCCACTTCGACCGTGGACATTGTCAATTTCAAAGCCAGCTCTTTCGGAGAAATTTTATCCGGCAATTCGACAAATTGTTTTAACCAATTGAGTGAAATATTCATATTATTGATTTATGGATTTTCTTTTTTTATCGATTGTTTCGCTATTTCGATTGTAATGCGCGAATAATGACAATGTGACATCCTCAATGTCAGTGATCGAAAAGAGTGAACTTTTCAATTCCCAACCGCGCTCCTCGAGGCTTTTCTTTTTTCTGTCAAACTTTTCCTTTCTGCTGTCAGTGTCCGGATTCGGTACAACAACGAATTTTTCAATTTCAGAGATTGATTTCAGGACAACTCCGCCTTCCGGCAAAAATTTCAAATCATATTTTTCTTTCAATTCCGCCAGTTTTTCATTCATGACCGATGATATGAGATTCAAATTTTTATAAAAATTAGTGAGCTGGCGCCGCCCTCTTGTACCCAAATCCGAGAGCTTCACTTCGTACATGCCGGTAATGTAGGCAATACGCTTTTCAATATCAACCACAACGCCGAGATGATCCGGATTATTGAAAGAAAGATCTTGCATCCCCAGTATTTTCGGATTTTTCAAACATCTCAAAATAAAATTTCCCAAAATTCCGTTTTCTTCTTCATTGTTGAATTCGTGATTGGCGAGCGCCTCGAAAACATATCCGCGAATCATCTTGAATCTTTTGACTTTGCTGAATGTGACGATCGGAATTTGCAGAAAGATAGCATCAAAATCAAGCGCATCAAGCACTTCTCTTTTTCGAATGGCAATTACTTCATCCTTGTCTCGGGAAATTTTTTCCTTCATCTCAGCCCAAGTCAATTTCGTCGCTTCCACTCTGCGCGGCGCTATTTTTTCTTTTGTCGGCGGCTTTTCGAACATACTTCAACTATCATTTTTATTTTTCCCCTCGTATTATCCAACGCCCGATATCATCCAAATCCAATTTTACTTCTTTAAATATTGAAAATATTATTTCAATTTCTTCTTTTGAGTAAAAACTGTGCGGCAAACCCTTTTCAGGACCGGATAAAGGAGCATAAACTCCGCGGGACAGGTTTTCATGTTCTTTGAATGTATCCCATTTCTTAGCACTTTCCAAATCCGGCAAAGTAATAAAAATTTTTCCGTTTTTTCTGATCAATGCATGAATTTCCCTGATCAGTCGCTTCACATTTTCTTTGGTACCATGATGGATTGTGCTAATTGAAATAATCAAATCATACTTATTTCTGGGTATTTCAAATTCAAACATATTAACGCAAAGAATCATTGAACCATCGCCCAGCAAATTTTTAGTCGCTTCAACCGCCGTTTCGCTGGAATCAATCCCATCGGTTTTAAATCCCTTTGATTGAAGAAATTTCAAATATTTTCCCATCCCACAGCCGATGTCAAGAACAGATTTGGAAGAAAATTCCGATTCAACTAAAAATGATCTGAACAGAGGATGTATTCCCTCTGAAAGACTGGCCCAAGCCAAGCCGCCTTTTTGATAATTTTTATATATTTTATCCCAAATTGTCATATTAAAACTGCTTCAAAAATCGCAGATCGCCGGAATTTAGCAAACGAATATCATCAATTCCGTAGCGCATCATTACCATTCTCGTCAATCCGAGGCCAAAGGCGAAACCCGAATATTTTTCCGGATCAATGTTGCCGGCTTTTAAAACATTCGGATGAATCATTCCGCAGGGCAGGAGTTCAACCCAGCCGCTTTGCTTGCAAACGCTGCAGCCGCGGCCGCCGCAAATCAGGCAATTGATATCAAGTTCAAATCCCGGTTCAACGAAAGGAAAAAACCCGGGACGCAAACGGACTTTCACGTCTTTTTTGAAAATTCCTTTTAACAAAGTTTTCATCACCGCGATCAAATTCGTGATCGAAATATTTTCCTCGATCATCACGCCCTCCAATTGATAGAAATTATTATCATGAGAAACGTCCAGCGCTTCATAACGAAAAACTCTGCCCGGCACAATGGCGCGAAGCGGAGCTCCGTATTTTTGCATGGCGCGAACCTGAACAGGACTGGTGTGCGTGCGCAAAACCTGTTTTGATTCGCCTTTTTTGGTTTTGATATAAAAAGTATCCTGCATGTCGCGGGCGGGATGAAATTCAGGAATATTCAATGCTTCGAAATTGTAATAATCGGATTCCAATTCGGGTCCGTCCAAAACCATAAATCCGAGAGAACGAAAAATATCTTCCAGTTCATATTGAACGAGAGACGAAGGATTGAGAGAACCGAGCGCTTTTTTCTTGCCCGGCAAAGTTAAATCGATTTTTTCCTTTTCAATTTCCGCGTCCAATGCCTCGTCTTCCAAAACCGATTTTCTTTCATCCAATAATTGCTGAAGATGCGATTTGATTTCATTGGCCAGCGGACCTACAACTTTTTTTTCCGCGGGGCTCAAATCTTTCAAGCCTTTTAATATTTTATTGAGAGTGCCTTCCTTGCGGCCGAAAAATTCCAATTCGATTTTTTCCAACTCGGAAACATCGCGAGCCGCGGCAATCATTTGTTCGGCTTTTATTTTTACTTGCTCCAATTCTTTTTGCATATTACGAATTTACGAATGAGCTTTTTAGCTTGTAGCTGATTCCCGCCGCGGGCGGGATAAATAGCTTTTTAGCTATTTTAGAGCGATTACTGTGTTACGAATTTACCACCGCCGTGAGCGGGATCCCGCACTCTGCGGGACGAATCGTTGCGAATGATACGCATGTACGAATGAGCCACTTAGCTTGTAGCTGATTAGCTTTTTAGCTATTTTACAGCGATTACTGTGTTACGAACGTACGAATTATATCGAATTCGCCACCGCAGCGTGCGGGGTCCCGTCTCACAGCGGGACGAATTATAATTACGCAATTACGGATTTATATTTTGTTATATGCTACATGCGAAGTGCTCCCCCTCTCTTCGCGAAGGGCGGGGTTCCCTGATTAGTGCTCCTTGATCATTGCCGTGGTTTCGGATTTCGAATTTATATTTTGTTACATGTTATATGTTATGTGCTACATGTTATGTGCTCCTTGCTCCCTGATCCTTGCTCCTTGCTCAGCGAATTTAGAATTTCGGATTTCGGATTTCGGATTTTAATAATGTTCCCTGATTAGTGCTCCCTGCTCCCTGTTCCCTGCTCCCTGACAATTATACCACAAAAAACCTTTACTTTTCTATCTGCACTTCAACAATGGTTTCTCTGTCATCCAGCAAAACATCAACCGATTTTTTCAAGACATGCCAGCCGATCACTTCGCCCTTGCCGTTCGGAGTGCGAATAGTATCGCCGACCATTGGCAATTTTTCAGCGCAGTCTTCGTAAACCGCTTTTTCATAAGTCAAACAACATTTCAAACGGCCGCAAACGCCGGAAAGCCGTTCCGAACCGCGGTGCGAAACCTGCTGAAGCTCGGCCAAATCGGAAGTGACATTGCCGAGCTCCTTGTAAAAACTCTGGCAACAAAGACTCCGGCCGCAACAACCGATGTCTCCGCTGATCTTGATCTCGTCGCGGATTCCGATCTGCTGCAGTCGAATATTTTTTTTGTAATTTTTATTCAAATCTTTCAACAAATCCCGAAAATCAACTCTGCCTTCCGCAATAAAAGCGAAAGTAATGCGCGAATCATCAAACGCAAAATGAACATCAACCAGCTTTATCGGCAGATTGTGTTTTTTTATCAGCGCGCGGCATTCATTGAAAACTTTTGATTTGCTTTTCTTTTGCTCGAGCGCGTGTTCCAAATCTTCCTTGGTCGCTTTTCTTGTAATCGGCTTGATTTGTTCGGGCAATTGCGCCAGCGCCGCTTCATCGAGCTCAACCGATTTCACCACTCGGCCGATCTCTGTCCCGATTTTCGTATCAACGATTACATAATCGCCGACAACCAATTCCAAATCATCAAAAGTAAAATTATATATTTTATCCCAAGGATGAAATTGTATTTCCACTGCTTTCATAGAAACTATAGATTCGCTGAATTAAATTTGAAATCTGACAAATCGTCCGATCTCTATTTTTTCTCCTGTTTTCGCGATTATTCGGTTGATCAGCTCGTTGATTTTCACTTTGTCGTCTTTTATGAATAACTGCTCCGAAAGACAAACATCTTCGAAAAATTTATTCAGTTTTCCGGGAATAATTTTTTCAATCATTTCTTCGGGCTTGCCTTCATTTTTCAGCTGTTCGCGATAAACTTCTTTTTCTTTTTCCAAAACTTCGGCCGGCAATTGTTCCCGATTCAAATATTCCGGAGACATGGCGACAATCTGCATTGCCAAATCATGCGCCAAATTTTTGAAATCATCGGTTCGCGCGACAAAATCGGTTTCGCAAAACAATTCAAGCATTGCGCCCGTTTTGTTATTGGAATGAACGTAGGAATAGACAATGCCTTCTTTTGCTTGTCTTTCTTCAATTTTTTTTGCGGCTTTTGCTTCGCCCTTTTTTCGCAAAATTTCAACTGCCGCGTTTATATCATTGTTCGCTTCATCCAAAGCTTTTTTGCAATCCATCATTCCCGCGCCCGTGCTTTCTCGAAGTTTTGTGATTGTTTGTATGTCTGACATAAAAATTTTTACACTGATTTATTTTTATTAACGAATTATAAAAAATTTTACGCAATAAAATATTTTTATAAATTTTCCTTATTTTTTCGCGGCAACCGGGTTTTCCGCTTTGGCTTTTTCCGCTTCACCTTTTATGTCGCTAATGGTTTCGGCGACAACATTGACCAAGCATCTGATGGAATTTGTGGCGTCGTCATTTCCGGGAATCGGATAATCCACCAATTCCGGATTTACATTCGTATCGCAAATGGCAATCACCGGCAAACCGCAACGCTTGGCTTCTCTGACCGCGGTTTTTTCATTTTTAATATCAACCACGAACAAAGCGTCCGGAATTTTGTCCAATTGTTCAATACCGCCGATCACTATGTCCAATCGATCAATTTCCCTCGACAATTGCAATCTCTCTTTTTTCGTATATTTTTCAAATCCTCCGGTCGCTTTTTCTTCCTTTAACTTTCTATATTTTTTCACCAAAGCGAGAACGCAACCGGCGTTCGTCAATGTTCCGCCCAGCCAGCGGGATACGACATAGGGCTCGCCGCAAGAAATAGCAGCTTCCTTTACAATATTTTGCGCCTGCTTTTTTGTTCCCAAAAAAAGAACCTTGCCCCCGGCGGACACGGTTTGTTCAATAAAATTCAAAGCATTTTCCAATTGCTTTTGAGTTTCCTCCAAATTTATCACATGAATACCGCCTCTTTCAGTAAAAATAAACGGCTTCATTTTCGGATGCCATTTTGATTTTCGATGGCCAAAATGAACGCCCGCCTTTAACATTTCTTCCAATGTTGGAATTTTTGACATAAAATTGTTTCCTTTTTTATCTGCCGCAGCCGAGCAAAAAAGCGAGACCGAGACAAATATATCCACCTGAGCCATTGGCTTCGGCAGATATACATCTACTTTTCCCATCGACACGGCCCGAGGACAAGCTCCGGGCAGGAAGTGTTGACATTGAATTCCGAGCAAAGCACAGAAATCTGAAAAAGTATGTGTTTTTAGTTAATTTATTTATAGGAAAAGAATATCACAAAGAATAAAAATTTGCAAGATTACGGGAAATCAGCATTCCTTCATGATTTTTCCAAAAAAAAACGAGAAGCCTGAATCCCAGACTTCCCTTCAAGAAAATGCTACTTATCGTTCCCTGTTCGGATCAACAGGAATGAAATGAACCGCCGCGACCATCGGCGTCAGAAATTGCGCAGTCGCCGGCCGGTAGAAAACCCTGTCTCCCTTTCTCGGGAAATAACGGTGTGAAAAACGATCCTGAATATAGATCTTCCGGCCGTGCTGCACCTGAAACTGCAGCCGATTCTGCCGCCGCTTCCTGTCAAAAAATGTACCTTCCTCGATCGTGCCGATGCGATAACCGGACGCCTCGAGGCGAGCATTCATCCAGGAATCCATAACCAAATGCCAATCATCATCAGAGAGCCAATCGATTCTCTTCTTGAAAGTCCGGTAAATTTCCACTCCATTCGCATTTTCCAGCACTCGCTCGATTACCTTGTACCAAAAAACAGGCTGATCATGCGCCGGAATTTCAAAGAAACAGTCCAGCAGAAATTCCATTACACTTGACTGATAACTGTCTTGATCGGACAATGGTTGAAGCGATTCGGCCAGCGCCAAACGATTTTCGATCGCCAGCCACTGGAAATCTAAGGGCTTGCCGCAGAAAGATTTCAATCTGCCGATCCCTTTGTTGCAAATGGCGCGCACAGTTTCCCGCGACAAACGCAGACAAAGTTTTTCCCACATGGAAATCACTTTGCCCGGCATCTTTTCCGCGCAAATTTCCAGCGCTTCTTCGAATTGCGCATCCGTGAGAATTCCCCACGGATATTCTGCTGAAAACCGAGGATAGTACAAATCAGAATCGGGAATGCCGCGCTCTCGCTGGTTGCGCTGAATCTCTATCTCATGATAAGCATTCGAACCCATTCCATCGCCGTATTCGAGAAATTCATGAGCTGCGGTCAGTATATTCTTTTCGATCTGCGCGGGATCAACCCGCCGCAAAGATTCGAGGATGATTTCCTGAATCGCATCGCGGCAAACATGGGCGCTATCCGCCGCTTTTACCCAACCGAAATTTCGCGCGCCATGGCGCAGGTAAGCAACACGAACAAATTCAGCCCGTTCTGCCTCCGGGATCAGCTTCAGCACATCTTCCTTCAACAAAATAATTTCCGCGAAATGAGGCGTGTCCATGTACTCGCGGAGAAATCCGAGGACATTGGAATTCACAGCGCGCTTGAATGCTTGCGGATTATCCTCGATCCAAGTGGTTCCGATTGATTCGGGAATGTAGTCCCGATTATCATGTTGAGTGAAGATTGCTTCAGCGAGTCTGCCCCAGGTCAACTCGCCCTTATCCGATGAATCGTCGAGCGCCTTGACCAGAGCCATGCGCTCCTCGAACGACACATACTTGGGCTCGCGCATCATGAGAACCTCCGATTGCATCCATTTCCGCGGATGCAAGTGAGCATAGCCCGCATTTGTTTGCGGGATGTGAAAGGAACTGCCGGACGAAATGGCCGGAAACATTAAAATATAATAGAATAATATTTTTTTGTCAATCAATAACTAAAATTAGCAAAAACAAAAAAAACGAGCTTACTCGTTTTCTTTGGCTGTGCTACATTTCAAAAAAATATGTCATTCTTCGCGGAACGAAGAATGGTGGGCCGGGTCCCGCCGCGGGCGGGACGAAGGCACAAGGCCAGCAGATTTATTAACCCCGCCCGCGGCAATGGCAGTCTGCCCCATCTTCAAAAGTTTTTTAAAGGCTAATCCGCCTTTAAATGTAAATTTTATACTTCATTGAACTTTGTGGTGGGCCGGGGTGGGATCGAACCACCGAAGGCACAAGGCCAGCAGATTTATTCCGCAGCGTGCGGAACCCCGCCCGCGGCGGTGGC
>JAHIRY010000002.1 GCA_018818405.1 Patescibacteria group bacterium
ATTGCTACATGTTATGCGTTATGTGATATGCGTTATGTGATATGCGTTATGTGTTATGCGTTATGTGATATGCGTTATGTGTTATGCGTTATGTGTTATGCGTTATGTGATATGCGTTATGTGTTATGCGTTATGTGATATGCGTTATGTGTTATGCGTTATGTGTTATGCGTTATGTGATATGCGTTATGCGTTATGTGATATGTGTTATGTGATTAGTGCTCCCTGCTCCCTGCTCCCTGCAAATCCTATTCATACCTCAACGCCTCAATCGGACTTTTCTTCGCCGCTTGCTTTGCCGGATAAATTCCGAAAACCAGTCCTACAAATGCGGCTACCGCCAATCCTATGAGCGCGGCTGAGAGCGGAAATGAGAACGGCCAATCAAGACCGAGAAATTGCGTTAGAATTATTGTGGTTAAAAAAGAAATGCTGGAACCGAGAAAAATTCCCACCGCCCCGCCAATGGCTGTCAGCATTATTGATTCCGCCAGAAATTGCAATAAAATATTCATGCTTGTCGCGCCGAGCGCTTTTCTCAGCCCAATTTCCCTGGTTCTTTCCGCTACGGACACGAGCATGATATTCATAATGCCGATTCCGCCGACAACGAGCGATATTGCCGCGACTGACACGAGAAACAAAGTTAAAATTGTTGTGATCGTATTGATCTGGTCGATCGCGCTTTCCGATGTCGTGGCGTAGAAATCATCTTTTTCCGGATCTGTAATTCCATGCGAATTTCTGAGAGTTATTTGCACATCCTGCAGAGTTTGTTCCACCACATCTTCGGAAGTCGCTTCGATCAGTAAATGGTGAAAATGTTTTATTCCGAAAATGTATTGTTGAGATGTTGTATACGGGACAATGGCCGCTTCATCAAAGTTAACAAATCCGCTCTGTCCCTTTTTTACAATGCCGACAACTCGAAAATTTCTGCTTTTGATTTTTATTTTTTCTCCGACAGCATCTGATTCGCCGAAAAGTTCTTGTTTTATTTTTGATCCGATCACCACAACATCAGCGCGATTTTTCACATCATCATCAGTAATGAATCTTCCTTCGGTCAGTTGTACATTGTAAATTTTTTGCAGCAGTTCGGACGCGCCGAAAATGCTCATTCGATATGTTTCATTTTCATAGGAAGCCGTGGCTCCGCCAACATTTAAAGCTTCTATTTTTGCAAGTGTGGGAACATTTGATTTTTTTTGCAGAGCTATCAAATCTTTTTCTTTCAATGAATCGCTCATTGACTGCGCAATGTCGCTCGGTCCGCTCGGTTGTCGTCCCGGCTGGACAATGATTATTTTCGCGCCCATATTTTGCACTTGGCTCAAAATTAGATTTTGCGCGCCCTGTCCCAGCGACATTATCAGCATGATTGCCGTGATTCCGATTACAATGCCCAGTATTGTAAGAGCGGCTCGGCGTTTATTGCCGGTCAAACCGGAAAAAGCGATTTTTATTAGGTGTTTTGTTTTCATATTTAATTCCGGCCGTTTATTTTAGAAAATCTTTTGCGCCATGCCTGTTTGCAACCTTGCTGTCCGTTTCAATTTTTCCATCTCGCAGCTTTATAATTCTTTCCGCGTGTTCCGCCGTATATGTTTCATGAGTAATGAGCAGAATGGTTATTTTTTCTTTTTCATGCATGTTATGCAAAATTTCCATGATCGCTTGGCCTGATTTTGTGTCCAGATTGCCGGTCGGCTCATCCGCGAAAATTATTTCCGGTTTATTTACCAGCGCGCGAGCGATGGCCACTCTCTGTTTTTCACCGCCTGACAATTGGGAACTTTCATGGTTCATCCTATGAAAAAGGCCGACCGCTTGTATGGCTTTTTCGGTCTGGCTTTTCCATTTTGATTCAGGCACATTGGAATAAATCAGCGGCAATCGGACATTTTCAAAAACAGAAGTTCTGGGCAAAAGATTGAAAGATTGGAAAATAAAGCCCATTTTTTTATTTCTGGTATGCGCCAGTTCGTCTTCGGAAAAATCATCCATTTCTCTCCCGGCGAATTTGTAAGTTCCCTTGGTCTGGCGATCGAGAAATCCCAAGATCTGCAACATTGTGGATTTGCCGGAGCCTGACGGTCCCATGATCGCGACAAATTCTCCTTTCTCAACATTGAAAGTAATTCCTTGAAGAGCCGGAGTGATGACTCCCTCGTCTTCAAATGTTTTTTCCAAATCTTTTGTTTCGATCAATGCCATAAATATTATTCTTTAATGAATGTTATGACTTTGTCGCCCGCATTCACGCCTTCTAAAATTTCAATGGTTCCATCTGATCCGCGCAATCCGGTTTTCACTTCAATTTCTTTGATTGATCCGTCGTCATTCGCCAATCTGATCATTTTCTTTCCGTCAGATGTGAAGACAGCCCGTTGAGGCACTGCCAGCGTGTTTTCTCGTCTGTCTGTCAGAATATCAATGTTTGCGGTCATTCCCGATTTGATTTGTTCGTTTTCTTTTTCAAATTGCAAAGTCACTTTGTAGGTGGCGACTCCTTCGATCATAATTTCCGCCGGATTTATGGCAATGACGCGCGTATTGAAAATAACATCAGAACCGTAGGCGTCGAGAGTGACGCGGGCGGTATCATCTATTTTTACTTTTGAGATATCCACTTCCGGAACATTGGTCTCAATTTCAAAGTTCGCTTCGGATAAAATTTTAATCATCAGAATATTGGGTGAAACGATTTCTCCGACTTTAGCGTTTTGTTCAGCCACAGTTCCGCCGATCGGCGAACGAAGATAATTTTTAGTCAATTGAGCTTGCGCGCTCTGCACATTGGCCTGAGAATAACGGATTTGCGCTTGTCCTGCTTTTACATTTGATTCAGCCTGTCTCACCATTGATTCTTGAGCGGAGAGTTGCTCTGTTGTGTATCCCGCTTGTTTCAAATTCAATTCAGCTTGCGCGTTCAGCAGATTGCTGCGCGCGGTTGTGACGCCGGTCTCCGCGGTTTGTTCGCTGGTCTGATTGACCGCTTTTTGCACTTGTATGGATTGAATTTTTCCTCTTACTGATGTCAATTCAGTATTGATCGAGTTTTTTGCGGTTGTCACGGTTGTTTGTTCCGTTGCTGTCAGCTCAGTCATTTGTTTCAGTATTTCCAGTGTGGTTTGTATTTTTTGCAGACTGTCATTCATTGCGGTCAGGGCGGAATTGACGTTTGTCTCACTTGGATCGGCAAAAGCATCGGCTGTCAATTTTTTCGCTCCTCCGTTCAATGAGCTCAGCGAAGTATTATTCCATCTTCCCGCATTGGCCGCTCCGAGCAGCGCGTCAACAACCGCTGTTTTTGAATCAGCCAGGTTGTTTGCCTTCGGATCTGTTCCGGAAAAATACGCTTGTTGAAGATCAGTGATTGTATATAGTGTGTTTGTCGCAATGCTCAATGAATAATTTAGCGCGCTGGCGCTGGAATCATAGATTTGCTGCAGATCAGTGTTTGCTTTTTCTTTAACCGTTTCCAGATTTTTCTCCGCGTCAGCGAGCGCCAGTTCCGCGTTTGTCACGTGATTTTTTGAAATTTGAATTTCTTCGGCTCTCGTTCCTTTTTTCATTTCAGCCAGCTTTGTTTGTTCTCGTTCCAGAGAATCCAGATATTGTTGCAATTGCGCATTTGAAGATGAAAGCGACGCAAATGTTTGATTCAGTTGAGCCACCAAATCATTGCTGGCGAGAGATACCAGCAGTTGTCCTTTTTTTACATTGTCTCCCGCTTTGACATTGACGGCCGAAACTTTTCCGCTTTTTTCAAATGACAATTCAACGCTTTCCGCCGGCTTGACCGTGCCTGTCACATTCACTTCTTGAATGATTGCCGCTTTTTGCGCCAGCGCAAAATCAAATTCGGGAGCTTTTGTTTTTTGTTGATAATAATATCCGCCGCCGATTATTGTTAGGATAATAATTATCGCGGGAACATAGAATACAGGTTTTTTTAGGAAGTTCATCATATGAAATATTCAGTGTAAATAATAAAATTTCAAACTGTGATTAATTTAAATGACTAATAAAATTATATATTAATTAAGCAAAGTAATCAATGTCAGAATAAAAAAAGAACGTTGAAAAACGTTTCTTTTTTCAGCCAAGAATTTTTATGCCTTGGACATTGTTTTGATGCATTTTGTGCAAATGGAAATTCTTTTTCCATCTATTTTTTTCGATTGCAGATTGATCAATTGTCTTGTCTTTGTCGCAACGTTTGAGTGGCTGCGGGACACGGACGCGCGCGGTCCGCGTTGGCAGATTTCACAAATTTTTGACATATGTCTTATCAAAATGGTTAAAATTTACATTATTTTTTTTCGTTCAGCGCAATTCCGGTTGGCAAGTTAAATATATTCTTATATTATATTTGTATAAGCCGATCGAATCGTGGTCTTATACTATCACATGTGTTATAATAAATCAAGCGGTTTTTTCTGCCGTCTGATTCTCTGGAAATATTAAGTGAAATTAATTTATCCTTTATATAAAATATGCTTTTGCAGTCTTTGTTGGGCGAACCGGTGATGCTCGTCGCCTGGATTATGGCGATCCTGGTTGTTTTAACGGTTCATGAATTTTGTCACGCGCTCGCCGGCACTTTACTGGGTGATTCAACCGCAAAGGACAGCGGCCGTTTGACGCTGAATCCTCTTTCTCATGTCAGTTGGCTTGGATTTTTCATGTTGCTGTTGGTTGGATTCGGTTGGGGCAAGCCGGTTCCGTTCAATCCTTATAATTTAAAGTATCAACGTTTCGGTCCGGCGCTCGTGGCTGTTGCCGGTCCATTGTCAAATCTGTTGTTGGCGATTATCAGCGCGCTTGCATTGCGTCTGGTAATTACCTATCAGATCGTTCCGCCGGAAAATTTACTGGTTCATTTTTTGAATTTGTTGATCGGATTGAATATTGTTTTAATGGCATTCAATCTTTTGCCCATTCCGCCGCTCGACGGCTCAAAAATACTGTTTTCCATTATATCCGATTTTCGATATGCGCATATTCGGGACTTTCTCGAACAGCACGGCCCGACTATTCTTCTCGGTGTTATTATATTGGATAATATTATCGGTTTGAATTTGCTAAGTTCACTATTTTTACGGCTAATCAACCTTGTGTACAAAATCATGCTGTAGTTTCTTGACGGCGTCTATTTTATATGATATCCTGTTCTCGATTAAGATAGCTTAAATTAAGCTAATTTTTATTTACCATGAAATTAATATGCCAACAGTAAATCAATTGGTGCGAAAAGGCAGAAAAAGTTCATCGCTAAAGTCAAAGTCTCCGGCGCTTCAGTTTGTTATGAACAGTTTAAGACGGAGAAGTACGGAATTGGAAAAAGGCTCGCCGTTTAAAAGAGGCGTTTGTTTGAAAGTAAAAACAACAACTCCGAAAAAACCGAACTCAGCGCTCCGAAAAATCGCTCGCGTCCGCTTGTCAAACGGGCAGGAAGTCACCGCATATATTCCGGGTGAAGGACATAATTTGCAGGAACACTCGATTGTTCTTGTTCGCGGCGGCAAAGTAAAGGATTTGCCGGGCGTCCGCTATCACATTGTTCGCGGAGTTTATGATACTCAGGGCGTGGACAAGAGAAAACAAGGACGTTCATTGTATGGCGCAAAGAAATCTAAGTAGTAATTTTTAGAAATATTATGAGAGGAAAACAAGCTCCAAAACAGAAAATAAAGCCGGATGGTCGATACAATAGCACTTTGGTGGCTAAATTCATCAATTTTTTGATGCAGGATGGCAAAAAGTCAACCGCGCAAAATGTGCTTTATGATTGTTTTGATGATATAGAATCACGCATCAAAACCGGAAAAATCGATGGCAAAGAATATACCAATGCTTTAGGTGTTTTTGATCAGGCGGTAAAAAATGTAATTCCGCAACTTGAAGTGAAGAGCAGGCGCGTAGGCGGCGGCAATTTTCAGATTCCTCAGCCCGTGCGCGGAGACAGACGATATTTCCTTGCTTTGCACTGGCTCATTACTGCCGCGAAAAATAAAAAAGGCAAACCAATGGCAAAGAAATTGGCGGAAGAATTGGTTGCGGCATTGAACAATGAAGGCGATGCGATCAAAAAGAGAAATGATGTGCACCGCATGGCTGAGGCCAACAAAGCCTTTGCTCATTTTGCGAGATATTAATCGCTTGAAGTATACATATTTAAGATATTAAATAAGCGGATTTTTATTTCAAATGGAATAACAAAAATCAATGGAACGTTACATCAGCCATTTGCAAATTGAAATTCGAACAAAAAATAAATTTTTATGCCTCGCGAATATAGTTTGGACAAAACACGAAATATCGGAATTATCGCGCACATTGACGCTGGGAAGACGACCGTCTCTGAGCGAATTTTGTTTTATACCGGCAAAAAGCACAAAATCGGAGAAGTTCATGAAGGTGCGGCTGAGATGGATTGGATGGAACAGGAGCGAGAGCGGGGAATTACCATTACTTCCGCTGCCACCACTTGTTTTTGGAATGATTGCCGCATTAATATTATTGATACTCCGGGCCACGTTGACTTTACCGCTGAGGTTGAGCGCTCTTTGCGCGTTCTTGACGGCGGCGTAATCGTGTTTGACGGCGTTGCCGGCGTAGAGCCTCAGTCTGAAACCGTCTGGCATCAGGCTGACAAATATCATGTGCCGCGCTTGGCCTTTATAAATAAGATGGATCGCATGGGAGCTGATTTTTACGCTGATTTGGATTCAATTCATGATCGGCTGACAAAAAACGCGTTTCCCATTCAATTGCCCATCGGCGCTGCGGAAACATTCAAAGGAATTATTGATTTGTTCAAGGGCAAGGCGTATTTTTACGAGGATGATTTGGGCGTCACCATTACGGAAAAAGATATTCCGGAAGATATGCAATCGCAGGCGGTGGAATACAAAAATAAATTGGTTGAAGCCATAGTCGACAATGACGAAGTTTTAATGGATAAATATTTGGCCGGAGAAGAGATCTCTGTCGAAGATTTGAAGCGAGTTTTGCGAAAAGCGGTGAATGAAAATAAGATTGTTCCCGTTTTGTGCGGCAGCGCTTTGAAAAACAAAGGAGTTCAGCTGTTGCTGGACGCTGTTGTGGAATTTTTGCCGTCTCCGCTGGATATTCCTCCGTTGGAAGGATGCGCGGTGGATGATGAAGAAAAGAAAATTCTTGTTCGACCGGATGACAGCGAGCCGTTTGCCGCTTTGGCATTCAAAATAGCCACTGATCCGTATGTGGGAAAATTGTGTTTTATTCGCGTTTATTCCGGCAATTTGAAATCAGGTTCTTATGTGCTCAATACTCATACCGGAGAAAAAGAAAGAATCGGCCGCATTGTCCGCATGCACGCGAATCACAGAGAAGAAGTGACTGAAGTTTTTTCCGGCGAAATTGCGGCGATTATCGGATTGAAAAATACTTTTACCGGACACACCCTTTGCGATGAGAGCAGACCGCTTGTCCTCGAAAATATTGTGTTTCCCGAGCCGGTTATTTCCGTTGCCATTGAGCCCAAGACAAAGGTTGATCAAGAAAAAATGGGCATGGCTTTGCAAAAATTGGCGGAAGAAGATCCGACATTCAGAATCAGAACCGATGAAGAGACATTGCAGACCATTATTTCCGGCATGGGGGAATTGCATTTGGATATTATTATTGATCGCATGAAGCGCGAATTCAGCGTGGAAGCGAATATCGGACGACCGCAAGTTGCCTACAAAGAAACCATCAAGAAAACAGCTGAAGCTGAAGGAAAATATATTCGCCAGTCAGGCGGACGCGGTCAATACGGCCATTGCTGGATTAGAATTTCTCCGAGAGAACGCGGCGCCGGATTTGAATTTTTAGATGAAATTAAGGGCGGCGTTATTCCAAAAGAATTTATTTCCGCCATTCAAAAGGGTGTAAAAGAGGCTCTTGAAAAAGGCGTGTTGGCCGGATTTCCATTGGTTGATGTGGAAGCCACCCTTTATGATGGATCTTTCCATGATGTTGATTCTTCGGAAGCTGCTTTCAAAATCGCAGGATCTCTCGCCGTGCAAGAGGCGACGAAAAAAGCCGGCATTGTATTGCTTGAACCTATTATGAAGGTGGAAGATGTTATTCCCGAAAAATATATGGGAGATGTTGTGGGAGATTTGAATTCAAAGAGAGCGCAGATTACGGAAATGAGAGATCGCGGAAATACAAAAGTTATTTCTTCGCTCGTGCCGCTTGGTGAAATGTTCGGATATGCGACTCAATTGCGTTCCATTACTCAGGGCAGAGGCAGTTATTCCATGGAATTTTCAAATTACGCGGAAGTGCCTGCAAGCGCGGTGGAAAAAATAATATCTGGAAAAAATTCAAAATAATGTCCATGCTGAACCGATAATTGGAGTTCATAGATAAAAATATGGCAATAAACAGTAAAAGAATATTCGAATTAGTGAGAAAAACCGGTAATCCTTGTTTTGTGGCGGATGCTGACAATGAAGAAGTTTATGTGATAATGAGAGCGGCTGATTATGAGGCGCTGGTATTAGAAGAACAAGACATTGAGAGCTTGACAGAAGAGCAATTGCTCGATAAAATTAACCTTGAAATTGACCAATGGCAATCGGTTCAACCGGAAATCGATTCTTCCGAATGGAGGGAAGATTGGGACATGGATGATGAAGAAGATGAAGATGACGAAAGATATTATATTGAGCCGGTGGATTAGTTGCAAAATTCTTTTTTTATTGTTATAATTTATCTGTTAATTTTAATAAAAATATTAATAACTAAACTTAAGGCGGCTGGATTAAAACCCCATATAGGGGGTCGCCAATGGAGAATAATAAAATGGCAACAGAAGTATTTGAACGAACAAAACCACATGTCAATGTGGGAACAATTGGTCACGTTGACCACGGTAAAACAACTTTAACCGCGGCGATATTGAAGTATCTCATTGCGAGCGGCGGAAAAGCGCAAATGAAAAATGTTGATGAAATCGACGCAGCTCCGGAAGAAAAAGAACGCGGTATTACCATTGCGACAGCGCACGTCGAATATGAAACCGACAAGCGGCATTATGCGCACGTTGATTGTCCGGGGCATGCTGATTATGTAAAAAACATGATTACCGGAGCAGCTCAGATGGATGGCGCGATCCTTGTGGTTGCGGCGACTGATGGTCCTATGCCCCAGACTCGCGAGCATATTTTGTTGGCTCGCCAGGTAGGCGTTCCTTCCATTGTCGTATTTTTGAACAAGGTTGATTTGGTTGATGACAAAGAATTGATTGACTTGGTGGAAGAAGAAGTCCGAGATTTACTGAAGAAATATGAATTTCCGGGAGATGAAACGCCGGTAATTCGCGGTTCTGCCTTAAAAGCATTGGAAAATCCGGCTGATCCTGAGGCTACAGCTTGTATGAAAGAATTGTTGGATGCGTTGGATACATATATTCCAGAGCCGATTCGCGATGTGGAAAAACCGTTCTTGCTGCCGATTGAAGATGTCTTTTCAATTGAAGGCCGAGGAACTGTTGTCACTGGAAGAATTGAGCGCGGAATGGTGAAAGTAAATGAAGAAGTAGAATTGGTCGGTTTGAAGCCAACTCAAAAAGTGGTTGTCACCGGTATTGAAATGTTCAACAAAACATTGAGCGAAGGCCGAGCAGGCGACAACGCCGGAATTTTGCTTCGCGGTATTAAAAAAGACGAATTGGAACGAGGTCAGATTTTGTGTAAATCAGGTTCTGTGACACCTCATCTAGAATTTGAAGGTGAAGTTTATATCTTGAGCAAAGAAGAGGGAGGCAGACACAAACCATTTTTCAAGGGTTATAAACCACAATTTTATATCAGAACAACCGATGTTACCGGTGAAGTTATTTTACCGGAGGGAACAGAGATGGTGATGCCGGGCGATACCGTAAAATTGGTTATTAATCTAATTACTCCGGTTGCCTTGGAAGAACATCAAAGATTTGCTATCCGTGAAGGCGGCAAGACTATTGGTTCTGGAGTGGTTACAAAAATTATTAAATAAATCACAGCAATGTCAGACACAAAAAGCGACAAGCAAAAAGAAGAAAGTGCATCCCGCGTTCGCATAAAAATTAAGGCGTATGACCACAAGATAATTGATCGAACGACCCAGAATATTATTGAAGCGGGGGAGAGAACGGGGGCGATTATTCGCGGACCCATTCCTTTGCCGGTGGAAAAGAAGAAATACACTGTAAACAGATCAACTTTCGTGCACAAAGACGCTCGCGATCAGTATGAAATCAGAGTTCATCGACGCCTTATCGATATACTGAATCCGAACCCAAAAACCATTGATGCGCTCATGAATTTGAATCTGCCCGCTGGTGTTGACATTGAAATTAAAATGTAGTAATCTCTTCTTAGAGTTAATTATCCATTAAAAGGGTCTTGGTAACCGCGTTTTATCGTGAAGTGTCGAGAAATGCTTGATGGATAAACGGAGAATCGTATATTGTAAATTAAGCTTGATAAAAATCGATTAGCTATTGAATATAAACCGGCGGAAAGAACCGGGCCAGCTAAGTCCGGTCTTTTTATTTACGAATTATGAAATTTTTAATAGGAAAAAAACAAGAAATGAATCAAATTTTTTTGGAAAATGGTACAGCCGTTCCCGTAACGAGAATAAAAGCTGATACTTGTTTTGTTTCCGGAAAGAAAGAGCTCAAGGAAAGTAATGCCCATTATATTCAATTGGCAGCGCGAGAAACAAAGAGATTGAACAAACCGTTGCAAGGATTTTTCAAAAAGATATTCAACAAAGAAATCGGTTACAAAACCGTCAAAGAATTCAGATTGCCGGCCAATGATCCAATGTTTGAAAAATTGAGTGTCGGACAAAAGTTGGATGCTTCAATTTTTCAAGTCGGAGATAAAGTAACCGTTAGCGGTACATCAAAAGGCAAAGGATTCCAAGGCGTTGTAAAGAGACACGGATTTCATGGAAGTCCTGCCAGTCATGGCCATAAAGATCAGCTAAGGATGCCGGGTTCCATTGGCGCCGGTGAACCGCAACATGTATTCAAAGGAATGCGAATGGGCGGTCATATGGGCAATGCTAAAATTACCGTGAAAAATCTTGAAATAGTTTCGATTGATTTGGATAATAATGAAATTTTTGTAAAAGGAGCTATTCCCGGCGCTTTCAATGGATTGCTTTTTATTGTGGCGCAAGGTGAATTCGAAATAAAAAAAGAAGAAGCTCCGAAAGTTGAAGAATCAACGAAAACAGAAAAGGTTCCGGAAGTTGTATCGGAAGCTCCAAAAGTTGAAGAAGCTGCAACAGTCGAACAACCTGCGAAAGCAGAAGAAGTTTCTAATGTTCAAGATGATAAAAAGTAAATTATATGCTAAAGGCAAAAGTTTACAATCAATCGGGCGAAGTTATCAGTGAAATCGAATTGAATCCGAATATTTTTGAAATACCGGTAAAAGAATCCTTGATTCAGCAAGTGGTTGAATATTTGAGATCGCAATCTCAGCAAGTTCTTGCGCACGCAAAGGATCGCGGACAGGTGCGGGGTGGTGGAAAAAAACCATGGAAACAAAAAGGCACCGGACGCGCGCGTCATGGTTCTATCCGTTCTCCTCTTTGGAGGGGCGGCGGCGTAACATTCGGACCAAATGCTGAAAGAAATTTTTCATTGAAATTAAACAAGAAGATGAAGAAGAAAGCATTGTTCATGGTTTTGTCTGACCGCGCAAAGGCTGATGTGATAATGATTTTGCAAAAGTTGGAATTGCCGGAAAGCAAGACAAAAGAAATGATTAAACTGTTGCAGGTATTGAATTTGAAAAAAGGAACATTGCTCGTAATCGATAAAATGAATGAAAACATTGTTCGCGCCGCAAATAATATTCAGGGAGTAAATGTTATCACAGTAAATTCATTGAATGTAATTGATACATTGAAAGCAAATAATCTTTTGTTTACCGCTGATGCGTTAAAAGAATTGGAAAATGTATTTTTAAAGGAAGCTAAATAAACAGTATGGGACTGCTAAACAAAATATTGAAACCGAGCCAAGAAGATAAAAAAGAGTTGAATCCAAAAATGAATTTGCCTCAATCTTCAGATTCAGCTGTTGCCACAGCTACGGCAACGGAAAAAAAGAAATCAGCGGCAAAGGTGAAGAAAGCTCCGAAACCGGTAGCAACTTCTTCTCGAAAAGAACCGAAAGTGATCGCTCCGAATGCGTATAAGCTGATAAAACAGCCGTTGATCAGTGAAAAATCCACTGACTTGGCGCTTTTAAATAAGTATGTATTTGTTGTTCCGATTAATGCCAATAAAACAGAAGTAGCAAAAGTAATCAAGAGTATTTACGGCGTAAAACCGATTAAAATGAATATGGTTCGCCGAAAAGGAAAAAATGTCCGTCATGGCAGAATAAAAGGGAAAAAGCAAGATTTCAAAAAGGTGATTGTCACTCTGGCAAAAGAAGACAAAATTGAAGTTTACGAAGGTGTTTAACCGAATGATTAAAAACATCAAAAGGATAATGAAATAATATATGGGTATCAAAGTATACAAACCAATTTCAAATGCGCGTCGCCAGATGAGCATTATCGATAATTCTGATCTGACAAAAAAGAAGCCGGAAAAGAGTTTGCTGTTGGCGAAAAAGAAATCCGGCGGCAGAAATTCCACCGGTCGGATCACTGTTCGGCATATTGGAGGCGGGAGCAAGCAGTTTTATCGAATCATTGATTTCAAGCGAGATAAATTTGATATTCCGGCAAAAGTCACTTCCATTGAATATGATCCGAATCGATCCGCCAGAATCGCATTGTTGACTTATCGAGACGGCGAAAAAAGATATATCATCGCGCCGGTTGATTTAAAGGTTAATGATGTTATAATTTCATCAAAAGAAAAAGTGGATATCCAGTCGGGAAATGCGACAGCCTTGGAGAATATCCCGATAGGTTCACTGATTTGCAATATAGAGTTATTCCCGGGAAAGGGCGGAGAAATGGCCAGATCAGCCGGAGCTTGGGCGAAATTGATGTCAATTACGGAAAAGCACGCTCAACTGAAATTGCCTTCTTCTGAGATCAGATTGGTGCCGAAAGAATGTATGGCGACAATCGGCCAGATCAGCAATCCCGAGCATATGCATGTAAAATTGGGAAAGGCTGGAAGAAAGCGGCACATGGGAATTAAACCGACTGTCCGCGGAAAGGTGATGAATCCGGTGGATCATCCTCATGGCGGGGGCGAGGCGAGAAATCCGATCGGTTTGAAATATCCTAAAACTCCGTGGGGCAAGCATGCTTTGGGAGTATTGACCAGAAAGAAAAATCGACCTTCGGACAGATTGATAATAAAGCGCAGAAAGAACAAACGAAAGAAAAAATAATAATCCAATTTTACGAAATTTATTTACTATTATGTCTAGAAGTATAAAAAAAGGACTCTACATTGACGAAAGACTGCTGGAAAAAGTTGCCAAACAAAAACCAGGATCCGGTACTGTTATAAAGACCTGGTCTCGAAGGGCGACGATTACTCCTGCCATGGTTGGTTTTAGCTTTGGAGTTCATAATGGTAAAGATTTTATAAATGTGTTGGTAGTTGAGAACATGGTGGGACACAAGCTGGGCGAATTTTCACCCACCAGAAAATTTATCAGCCATGGCGGAAAGATGGCCAAACAACAGTCAAAGGGAAAGGCCTAAGATTAATTTCTATTTAATATGCTGTCAGTAAAAGCAAAATTAAAAAATGTACGCATGGCGCCGCGCAAAGTCAGAGTGGTGGCTGATGTGATCCGAGGAATGGATGCGGTTGAAGCGCTTCATCGATTGTTTCTGTTGAGCAGGAGATCCGCCGGACCGATCAGCAAGCTTTTGAAATCAGCAATGGCCAATGCCGAACATAATCATAATTTAAAAAAAGAAAATTTATATATAAAAGAAATTACAGTGAATGAAGGATCTATTTTGTATCGCTGGATGCCTCGTGCCTTTGGCCGGGCAACTCCGTTAAGAAAGAGAACCAGCATTGTCTGTCTGGCATTGTCGGAAAAGATTGATTCTGAAAAATTAAAAGAGCAACCGAAAGGAACCGAAAAAATACAGACAATTCAGGCAAGCGGCAAGGCAAGTGAAAAAATGGGAAGCAAGAATGTGATGCAAAAGAAAGAACCTCTGGAAAAGGGTTTGACTGACGAAGAAAAGCCTCAGCCATTTGATGTTCGCAGTCAAGGCAAGCACCGCCATATTCAGCATCAAGACCAGAAAAATAAGAAGTCCAAAGGAATATTGAAAAAGATGTTCCAGCGAAAGGCGGGCATGTAAACCACTATTTATATTATTCTGAAATAAATTGGAAAAGAAGAACGTATGGGAAAGAAAATAAATCCGAAAATTTTTCGCATCAAACAGACGAGGACTTGGGATTCTCGATGGTTTGCAGTGAAAAATTACAGTAATCTATTGAAGCAGGATGTGCAAATAAAGGCATATCTGAACAAAACGCTGCAAAATGCTTTTATTGCCAGAATTGAGATTGAAAAGACAGCCAAGGAAATCCACATAATCATCTTTTCCGCGCGCCCCGGAATAATTATTGGAAAGGGAGGCATGGGCGTGGATAAAATAAAGAAAGAAATTTTCCGAAAATTCATAAAAGATCAGAAGATATCAATCAATATAAGTATAAAAGAAGTTGACAATGCGGCATTGGATGCGACATTGGTCGCGCAGAACATCAAATTTGACATTGAAAAGAGAATTCCTTTTCGCCGAGCATTGAAGCAAGCGATCAGCAAAGTGGAACGAGCCGGAGCAAAGGGAGTGAAAGTGAAAATCGGCGGCCGTTTGAATGGTGCTGAAATTGCCAGATCAGAGCAATTGAGCTCTGGCAAGATCCCATTGCACACGATTCGCGCTGATATTGATTATGCATTGGTGGAGGCGAATACCATGTATGGAAAGATCGGAATAAAAGTTTGGATTTATCGCGGCGATGTCTTTAATAAAAAATAATATTTATAGATTGACAGTTTATTATATAATGTATGTTAGAGCCGAAGAAAGTACAACATAGAAAATGCCATAAAGGCCGAAGCAGAAATCAGGGTTTGCGAGCCACTCGCATGACAAATGTTGATTTCGGACAGTACGGACTGAAGGCGACGACCGAAGGCTGGGTAAATTCCAGGCAAATTGAAGCTGCCAGAAGAGCAATGACAAGATACACGAAAAGAGGCGGAAAAATTTGGATTAGAATTTTCCCGGATCGGCCGATAACAGCCAAGGGTTCTCAATCAACCATGGGCGGAGGAAAAGGTTCTCCTGATCATTATATTGCGGTTGTTCGCCCTGGAACTGTTTTATTTGAAATGGACGGTGTCACAGAGGCGGTGGCAAGAGAATCAATGCGCTTGGCTGCCTATAAACTGCCGGTTAGAACCAGATTTGTAACAAAACAATAATATGAAATTTAAGGAATTAAAAGTAAAATCCATTGAGGAATTGAAAAAGCTTTATCTGGATCTCTGCCAGAAACGACAGGAACAAAATTTTAAGGTTGCAAATCAGCAATTGAAAAATGTGAGAGAAATAAGACAAGCACGAAAAAACATTGCTCAGATTTTAACCATTCTAAAAGAGAAATCCTCAAAATAATTATATGGAAACAGCCAATAAAGAAAAAAAAATAAGTTATCTTACCGGCGTTGTCTCGGGACATAAAATGGACAAGACCGCAATTGTTTTGGTTGAACGAACTGTAAAGCACAAAAAATACAATAAGAAATTCAAATCAAGCAAACGATACAAGGCTCATGATGAAAAAAATGAATACAATGTGGGAGACAAGGTTGTGTTTCAGTCCTGCCGGCCGATGAGCAAAGAGAAAAAATGGAGAATTATAAAAAAAGTCGATTAAACACGAAATAAATAAATATATGATTCAACATCGCACAATGTTAAAATCCGCTGATAATACGGGAGCGAAAAAGCTTCAGTGTATTAGAGTTTTGGGCGGATACAAGAAAAGATATGCCGGACTCGGGGATTTGATTAATGTTGCGATAAAAGAAGCAAAACCTCATTCAGCGGTAAAAAAAGGCGAAGTCGGCATTGCCGTGGTAGTGAGAGTCAGAAAAGAAACCAGAAGACCCGATGGCTCATATGTCCGATTTGATGACAATGCGGCAGTTTTAATAGATAAAAAAAATAAAGAACCGCGCGGAACCAGAATATTCGGACCGGTTGCCCGGGAATTGAGAAAACGTGGCTTTACAAAGATAATTTCGTTAGCGCCCGAAGTTTTATAATCACAATATGAAATTGAAAAAAGGAGATAAAGTACAAATTATAAAAGGCAAGGATCGTGTCAAGAGAAGCAAGTCAGGAGAAAAACTGGCCAAAGGCAATCAAGGCAAGATTCTGCAAGTGGTAGCGGAAAAAGGCAAAATTGTTGTCGAGGGTTTGAATTTGAGATTCAAGCATATGCGGCCGAAAAAGGAAGGTGAAAAAGGACAGCGCTTGCAATTTCCGGCTGCAATGGATACTTCGAATGTCATGTTGGTTTGTCCGAAGTGCAGCAAACCGACCAGAGTCGGATACATATTGCTGGCATCTGATGCCAAGGGAAAAAAGAAAGCGAGAATTTGCAAAAAATGCAAAGAAGCAATTGATTAAATATCGGAAGAATTAGTTCAAAAATTATGAATAATCTACAAAAACAATACAAAGAAAAGATAGTTCCGGCTTTAATGGAAAAATTCGGATATAAAAATTATTTGCAGGTGCCGACTATTAACAAAGTGGTGCTCAATGTTGGAATCGGTTCCGGCTTGAAAGACAAGGGCTATCTGGAGTTGGTAAAGAAAAATTTGCAAAATATTTCAGGGCAAAAATCGGTTGAAACGCTGTCGAGAAAATCAATTTCCAATTTCAAGGTCAGAGAAGGCATGGTTGTCGGGGTGAAAGTGACATTAAGAGGCGTTCGCATGTGGGATTTTTTGGAGCGATTGATCAAGGTTACTTTGCCTCGTATCAGAGATTTTCGAGGAATTTCGCCCGAAGCATTTGACAGAAGAGGCAGTTATTCTCTGGGATTCAAGGACAACACCGCTTTTCCGGAAATCGAAGGCGAAGAATTGGAAAAAACGCATGGATTGGAAGTGACGATAACAACCACGGCAAAGAATAAAAAAGAAGGATTGGAATTACTGACGGAAATGGGCTTTCCTTTTAGAAAAGAAGAAATTAAATAAAAATTATTATGGCAACAACCGCACAATACGTTAAATCATTTAAAAAACCGAAATTTTCAACAAGAATTGTTCGAAGATGTTGGAAATGCGGAAGACGGCACGGCTATATGAGAAAATTTGCTTTATGCAGAATTTGTTTTAGAGACCTGGCTGAAAAAGGCGAAATCCCCGGTGTGACCAGAAGCAGCTGGTAATAAATTCGAGCAAATTAATCATTATTTCTCAAAAAAAAATATGATGCAAGATTCAATTGCTGACATGTTAACTAGAATAAGAAATGCTTCCATGGTAAAGAAAGCGGATGTTTTGGTTCCTTATTCCAAAATCAATTTAAATATTGCAAAAATTTTAGAGAAGGAAAAATATTTACAAAAGGTTGAAATTATTGAAGACGGATTCAATGGAATAAAAATCGCTTTGCGTTATGATGCGGCTCGAAAGCCGGTGATCACCAGTATTCAGAAGGTGAGCAAGGTCGGCTCTCGCGTTTATGTCGGAAAAGATGGCATCCCCACAATATTGAATGGATACGGAATTGCGGTTATTTCCACTTCAAAAGGAATAATGACCAATAAAGAAGCCCGAAAAATCGGAGTGGGCGGAGAAGTTATCTGTGAAATTTATTAAATATATATTATAAAGTGAATTTCTAAATATATGTCCAGAATCGGAAAAAAAATAATTGTGATCCCCGAAGGCGTTCAAATAAAACTTGAGGGATCTTTGTTGACTGTAAAAGGAAAAAAAGGTGAATTGTTCCAAGAAATTCATCCGATGGTCAAAGTTCAACAAGAAGGCAATGAAATTACCGTTTCTGTGCTTGATCCCAACGATCATAATCAAAATGCTCTTTGGGGATTATTCAGAAGTTTGATTTATAATATGATAATGGGCGTTACCGAAGGATTTTCAAAAAAATTGGAAGTCAATGGAATCGGCTACAAAGCGGCTGCCAGCGGAAAGAAACTCATATTGAATGTCGGTTATTCTCATCCCGTGGAATTTGTTTTGCCTGCGGGAATCGAATGCCAGGTGGAAAAAAATATCATAACGATTTCCGGTTTTGACAAACAGCTGGTGGGAGAAGTGGCCGCCAATATCAGAAAAGTAAGAAAACCCGAACCGTACAAAGGCAAGGGAATAAAATATCTGGAAGAAATCCTGCGAAGAAAAGCGGGAAAAACAGCGGCTAAAAGTTCAAGTTAATTGCGGTAAATAAAGATTTAATATATGCTAAAGGAAGTAAACATTCGATCGAAAAATGTAAAGTTGAGAAAAAACAGAACCAGAAAAAAAATTATCAGCAATTCTGGCGTGCCTCGATTATCAGCATTTAGAAGCCTGAAGCATTTTTATTTGCAAATAATTGATGACGCCCAAGGAAAAACTCTCTGCACTGCCAGTGACAAAGAAGTGGAAAAGAAAGGAAAGAAACCGGTGGAAATTGCCATGGAAGTAGGTCGGGAAATTGCAAAAAAAGCAAAACAGATAAAGCTGGAGCGAGTTGTATTTGACCGCGGCAGTTACAGATACCATGGCAGAGTAAAAGCAGCGGCAGAAGGCGCGCGAGAAGAGGGATTAAAATTTTAAATTACCTTATTGAATATGGAAAAACGAGAGTTTAGAAATTCAAGAAGATTTTCAGCCAGAGAGCCGGATGAATTTGATCAAAAGATCATTGATTTGGCGCGGGTGACTAGAGTTATGGCCGGCGGAAAAAGAATGCGTTTTCGCGCTTGTGTTGCTATTGGCAACAAAAAAGGGCAATTTGGAATCGGTCTGGCAAAAGGAGCTGATGTCACTCTTGCCGTAGCGAAAGCGGTTAATAAAGCAAAGAAAAATTTAATAACCATTCCGCTGGTAAAGGAAACGATTCCTCATGAAGTTCGCATGAAATTCAAAGCAGCGAAATTATTGTTAAAACCCGCTCCGATAGGAACCGGCGTAAAAGCCGGCGGCGCTGTCCGAGTTGTTTTGGAATTGGCCGGAGTGCAGAACATTGTGGGAAAAATTTTGGGCTCGAACAGCAAGATCAACAATGTAAAAGCACTGGCAATCGCGCTTTCCAGTTTCAAGCAAGCAAAGTTTGCAGAAAAGAAGTTCAACTCAAAGTCAGTGGCAACCGGTGTAAAAGATGAACAAAAGCAACCTGAAAAAAAAGAAGAAAAAGCTAAATAAATTTTATGATGTTAGCATTACATAATTTAGGCGCAAAGAAAAAAGTCAAAAGAAGAATCGGCCGAGGTCTGGGATCCGGCCGAGGAACTTATTCTACCCGCGGAATGAAGGGACAAAGATCAAGATCCGGCGGGAAAAAAGGATTGAAGCTGAAAGGACTCAGACGAACGTTGTTGAGTTCCCCGAAATTCAAAGGAATGCTTCCTCGTTATCCGAGCAATCAACCG
Source organism: Patescibacteria group bacterium (assembly GCA_018818405.1). Classification (GTDB taxonomy): domain Bacteria; phylum Patescibacteriota; class Patescibacteriia; order UBA11705; family JABHMO01; genus JAHIRY01. The sequence goes on from JAHIRY010000002.1 coordinate 19,678, forward strand.
GTGAAAATTTCATTGCTGGAAAAACATTTTGAGCCGAATGCAAAAATTACTCCGGGCGTTTTGTATGAAAAGAAATTGATCTCCAATTTGAAAACTCCGGTGAAAATTTTGGCTGACAAAGAAATAACAAAACCGTTTGAAGTTTTCGGTTGCCGAATTTCAAAAAAAGCTGAAGGTTTTCTCACGAAAGCGGGCGGAAAGATCGTTGAAATGGAAGATGCAAAAGCGGAAAAGAAAGCGTAAATCTGTTTAGAATTTTAACAAATATAAAATCGTCCATCCTATGTGGAACAAAATAGTCCAAATTTGGAAAATAAAAGATTTGCGGAATAAAGTTCTGTTTGTACTAAGCATGCTGGTGATTTTTCGCTTGGCCGCTCATATCCCGATACCGGGAGTTAATCTGGAAAATTTGCGTGAATTTTTCGGTTCAAATCAAATTCTTGGGCTATTGAATTTATTTTCCGGCGGAGGAATGCAAAATTTCTCCATCGTGATGATGGGCGTGGCGCCATATATTACCGCTTCGATTATTTTTCAGTTGCTGGCAATGATTATTCCGAAGCTGGAAGAAATGTCAAAGGAAGAAGGCGGACGGCAAAAGATAAACATGTATACTCGGCTGGCCACTGTGCCGCTGTCTTATCTTCAGTCTTATGGCATGATAACGATTCTTCGCCAGTCGCAACAGCAGATTATTGAAAATGTAGGTTGGCTGAATCTGGGAATAATGCTGACGACCATTACCGCGGGAACTGTTTTTCTCATGTGGATCGGTGAACTCATCACTGAAAAGAAAATAGGCAATGGAATTTCATTATTGATTTTTGCGGGCATTGTAGTGGGGATTCCTCAGGCGCTTCAGCAATTGGCTGTGAATTTTTCTCGCGAGCAAGTAATGAATATAATAATGTTCTCAATCATTGCGTTGATAACAGTTGTCGGCGTGGTTATCATTACCGAGGGGCAAAGAAATATTCCGGTTTCCTATGCAAAGCGAGTTCGCGGAATGAAAATGTATGGCGGAACAAATACGCATCTGCCGATTCGCGTGAATACCGCCGGCGTGATTCCGATAATTTTCGCGATTTCAATAATTTTATTTCCTCCTATGGTCGCGCAATTTTTGCTTCGGGCGCAGAGCGCGTTTGTTCATAATGCCGGCCAGTGGATAATCGATGTTTTTCAAAATCAAATTGTTTACGGAGTTCTATATTTCGTCCTGGTTTTCGGCTTTACTTATTTTTACACTGCCGTTATTTTCCATCCATACCAAATCGCTGAAAATTTACAGAAACACGGCGGATTTATTCCCGGAATTCGACCGGGCAGGCACACCGGCGAATATTTGCAAAACACAATCAGCCGAATTACATTGGCGGGAGCATTGTTTCTGGGAATAATCGCAGTTTTGCCCTTGGTATTGCAGCAGGCGACAGGCTTGCAGTCAATGGTGATCGGAGGAACCAGCATTTTGATCGTTGTGAGCGTTGCCATTGAAATAGTAAAGCAAGTGGAAGCGCAGATGACCATGCGAGATTACGAAGGATTTTAGAAACACAACAAATAATTGAAAAAAAGTTGAAAGCTGGATTTTGTCCAGCTTTTCTGATACGATTTATTTATAAACAGTAATTAGTATAATTTATGAGAAAGGTGGTTTTAATCCTCATCGGACCGCCGGGGTCGGGCAAAGGAACTCAAGCCGGATTGATTTTGCAGGAACACAAAATGAAATATTTGTCTGTCGGAGAAATGTTGAGAAGAGAAATATCAAAGGAAACGGCATTCGGAAAAAAAATAAAAAAATATGTAAACGCCGGTTTGCTGGTTGCCGGCGGACTGGTCGCTGATTTGGTGATCAATACGATTGACGCGAGCAAAAAGAGCATTATTCTCGACGGCTTTCCGCGAAAAATCAGCCAAGCGAGAAAATTGGAAAAATATTTATTGGAGAAAAATACAAAAAATATCGTTGTTGAAATCGCTTTGAATTCGCAAAAAGAAATTTTGCAAAGAATTTCCGGCAGAAGATATTGCGAAGCCGGACATCTGTATCATTTGAAATACAATCCGCCAAAAGTCGCCGGAATTTGCGATATTTGCGGACGTGAATTGAAAATCAGAGCGGACGCAAATCCTGAAGTGATAAAAAAACGTTTGGCCATTTATCGCGCGGAAACAAAACCATTGATTGATTATTACAAAAAGAAAAAACAATTTTACAGCTATCATAAAGTTGACGGCAATCAGCCGATTGAAAGCGTTTACAAAGATTTGAGAAAAAAACTTAATGCTGAGCTGAAATAAAACGACATGATAAGTTTAAAATCCGAAAAAGAAATAAAACTATTGCAAAAAGGCGGAAAAATTCTCGCGCAGGTTTTGGAGACCGTGAAAAGAAAGGCGCGGCCCGGAGTTTCCACGAGAGAGTTGAATGAGCTGGCCGAAGAATTGATTCTGACCGCAGGCGGAGCTCCGTCTTTCAAAGGATACGGCGATCGCTCAAATCCGTTTCCCGCCGCGCTTTGCACTTCAGTGAATGATGAAGTTGTCCATGGAATTCCCGGACGCTATGTCCTGAAAAACGGAGATATCTTAAGTTTGGATATCGGAATGCGCTATCCATCAAAAAACGGATTGTACACTGACATGGCGTTTACCATGCCGATCGGAAAAGTGAACAAGCGAACAAAAAAATTGATCAAAGTGACAAAAAAAGCGCTGGATCTCTGGATAAAAAATCTTAAGCCGGGAAAAAAATTGAATGACATCGCCAAAATTATTCAGATTTATATTGAAGGAAACGGTTTTTCCATTGTCCGCGATCTTGTCGGCCACGGCGTCGGACACGCGATCCATGAAGATCCGCAAATTCCGAATTATTTCATTCCCGGATTCAATGTTGAATTGAAAGAAGGCATGGTTCTCGCATTCGAACCAATGGTTTGCGAAGGAGATTACAGAATAAAAACAAGAAAAGACGGCTGGACCATTGTCACGCTCGACGGAAGCCTGTGCGCTCATTTCGAACACACTGTCGCGGTGACGAAAAGAGGCGGAAAAGTTTTGACAAAATGACAAAGAAAAAAATGCTAATAAAAGTTTTTGTGGAAAACGAGAGCGGCTCGGATAAAAAAAACATATTCGACGAAAAAACTCTCAAATATAAAAAGACGGTGACTGTCTCAAAAAAATATCCATTTCCGTACGGATTTATTTTGAATACAACGGGTGAAGACGGAGATAATCTGGATTGTTTCATTTTAACTTTCAAAAAATTGAAAACAGGAGAGATTGTTGAATGCCGTCCGATTGGTATGATGGAACAATTTGAAACATCGTGGAAAGAGGAAAAGCAGGGCATTGACGAAGCTGACCATAATGTATTGGCAAGCATTGGTGATGAAAAAGTGGAAATAAATGATGAAATAAAAAATATTCTTTCGGATTTTATTCTGAATGTTTTCAAGCACTTGCCAAATAAAAAAGTTCGCGCCGGTAATTTTCTGGATGAAGTTTCTGCCATTGAATATATAGAAAAACATAAATCTTAAAAAGTTGTTTTTTTGAAAGTAAATGGGAAGATACGCATTGATTATATTTTCGTCAATAATAAATGGCGGAAGAAACCATGTTTATTATTTAAATTTTGAATATGCACTTGCCTGATATATTAAATACAGGTTTCAAGACAGATGAACCAAAGTTGTGGAAAGTTGAGCTCCCGATTGAGGAAATACCAATTTCTGAAATTGAGTATAATTTGGATGTTCCGTATCTTGAACAAGAGGGCCCGGATGATTGGAATTTGACTCCGAGAATGTTGATCGAAAATTTCGACAAAGAATCTTTTCATGCGAAAAAAGTTAATGAAGCGGATTTGAGGTATCCCATTGAAATTTATTTTCACAAAGGAAAGTGGATTATCCTCGATGGAGTCCATCGATTTACAAAAGCTATCCGTCTCGGACAAAAAACAATAAAAGTAAGGAAAGTGCCTGAGGAAATCGTGCAAATGACAAAAAGGAAATAGCGGTTTTTGAGAGGATTGAAAATTAAATAAATTTTTATTTTTACAAATATGAACTATTTGGGAATTGATTGGGGAAAGAGCAAAGTCGGAATCGCTTTTGGTTCTGATGAAATGAAAATCGCCACTCCGGCGTTAACATTGTCATATCATGGACAAAATGAAATTATCAAAAAATTGAAAGAATTGATTGCCAAGGACAATATCGAAAAGCTGGTCGTGGGAAAGCCGATGAGTTTGAAAGGCGCGGAAGATTTTATGAAAGAATTCATTGATTTTCAAAAAGCGCTCGAATCGTTCGAAGGAATTGAAGTCGCTTATGAGGATGAGCGATTGACCACCAAATACGCTTCTGTTCTGCAGCGGGATTTTCGCGGCAATAACAAGGTTTCGGACGATGAAATCGCTGCCATGGCGATCTTGCAGGGATATTTCGATAAACTGGATTGAATTATGGAAAAGCAATACGCGACAAAAGCAATTGTTCTGGCGTCAAAAAATTGGAGGGAATCAGACCTCCTTTTTTCGATTTTCACGGAAGAATTCGGACTGGTCGAGGCCATGGCTGTAGGCTCAAAAAAAATTAGGAGCAAGCTGGCCGGACATTTGTCCGGACTCGGAATAATAGAATTGCTTTTCGTTCGGGGAAAAGCGTTCAACAAAATAACGCACGCTTATTTGATTGAGAAAAATGAATTGCGCGATGAAAATGATTTGTATTTTGCGGGCGCCATTCTGGAAATAATCAAAGCTTCATTTCGTCCGGAAGAAAAAAATCAAAAAGTTTGGGAATTATTAAGAATGTCATTGCCGGCTATTATCAGTGCCGAAGAAACGGCAACAAAAAAATTATTGCTCAATGTTTTCCTTGTGCGTCTGCTATCGCTCATCGGATATAACATAAAAACGGATAATTGCGTCCGTTGCGGAAAATTGCTGTCAGCTGTTTATCGATTTAATTTCTCTGACCACGGATTCGTGTGCGGCAATTGTTCGCGCGGAGAATCAGCCATGAGCGAGGAGAATTATTATTTCATAAAAAAAATAAACCTTCAGCAGAAAAATGAAGGTCTGCGCATTTCAAAGAAAAACAATGACGCGCTTTTGGTTTTTTTGCGAAAATATATTGAAGAATGTTTGGAAAAAAAGATTAATTGTTTTGATTCGATAATAAAATAATTTCAACATTTCGTTATTATAAAAAAAATGGGGAACAAAAATTTTTGTTCCCCATTTTTTTATTACCAACGATTTTTATTCCCCGTATTTTTTGTTCCCTGCGATTTTTTCCATATTTTTTCGTATCAACCAAATAATCCGCACAATTAATTTTTATTATTCTCCTTTAACCACGCCGAGCGGTTTTAACTGTGCAACTTTTCTCGCCAATCCGGTATCAGCCACAACCTGTACAACCGAATCAATGTCTTTGTAGGCAAGCGGCGCTTCCTCGGCCAGTCCGCGATTACTGCGGCAACGGACAATGATTCCTTGATCTTCAAGTTGTTTTTTGAGAGAAATGTTTGAGGCGAATATTCGGCGTTTTGCTTCGCCTCTGGACATTACGCGACCGGCGCCATGGCAGACAGATCCGAATGTCTGGTTCATCGCTTCTTTTGTTCCTGCGAGCACATAAGAGCTGGTTCCCATACTGCCTGGAATCAGCACCGGCTGGCCTTCATCTTGATAATCTCCTGGAATTTCCGGATGATGCGGCGGAAACGCTCTAGTCGCGCCTTTGCGATGCACGCACATTTTTTTTGTCTTGCCCGGCTCAATTTCGTGTTCTTCTATTTTTGCGATATTGTGAGCCACATCATAGATTAGTTTAAGTTCGCTCGCGTCCCGAAGCATGATTTCTGACCAGACATTGCGGACAAAATAAGTGATCATCTGGCGATTGGTCCAGGCGAAATTAGCAGCCGCTGACATTGCTTTGAGATAATTTTGTCCTTCCTCGGAATTGATCGGCGCGCAAGCCAGTTCGCGGTCAGGCAGTACAAATTTGAATTTTGGCAGATTGGCATTAAACAATTTCACATAATCAGTGCAAACCTGATGACCGAGTCCGCGCGAACCCGTATGGATCATAATTACTATTTGATCTTCAAAAAGACCAAACGCATCAGCGGTTATTTTATCAAAAATTTTAATGACTTTCTGCACTTCCAGAAAATGATTTCCACTGCCCAGCGTTCCGAGCTGATCATGTCCTCGGCGTTTTGCAGTATTTCCAACGGTTGCCGCGTCGGCAAATTCGATTGATCCGTGATTTTCCGTGTGTTCTATGTCATGCTCTGTGGCAAAGCCCTTTTCCAGCGCCCAGCGCGCGCCAATATTCAGAATTCGCTCCAGATCTTCAGGAGTGGCGGTAAATGCGCCGCTCGAACCGACGCCGCTGGGAATATCTCTCTGCAGTTGATTCAAAAAATTCACCAGATGAGGCTGAATTTCTTCGCCAGACATTTTTGTTGTCAGCAGTCTGATGCCGCAGTTGATGTCATATCCCACTCCGCCGGGAGAAATTATTCCTTCATCCAGATCAAATGCGGCCACGCCGCCAATGGGAAACCCATAACCTTCATGAATATCCGGCATTGCCAATGCATATTTTTGTATTCCGGGCAGTGTGGCGACATTGGCGAGCTGTGAAAGAGAACGATCGTCCTGTATTTTTACCAGCATTTCATCATTGGAATAAAATCTGGCGGGAACGCGCATCGGTTCCGTCCGGGGAATTTCGTACAAAAAATCGTCAATTTTTTTAAAATTTTGCATAGTTGAAAGTTTATTTTGCGGTGATTGATTGTCTAAATATCAAACAGCACAATCGCTTCAAATCCTTCGTTTGTTTTTTCAATTTTCAAATCATGATAAGTCGCGCCTTTCACATCAAACCGGTCTTGCGTTGAAGTCGTTCCGCGGATTTCAGCGGAAAGGGACGTATCAGTTAATTCCGTGATATTTATTTCAAAATAATTTTCATTGTGAATATCATGCAAAGCCAAAAGCTCGGAAAGCCAATCAACCAACAAACTTTCGCGGTCAGCGGATTTGATTGCAACTGTGCGAACAGATCCGCTCATTTCCGGAATTTGACTTCTGCTGTCAAGGGAATAAAAAAGCGCAAGCCCCGCGTTTTTGAATAAATCCATCAAGGTTTTGCCGCTTACTTTAATTTTCAAATCAGTGACATGCTCCAGAATTTGATAAAAGTTTTCCATAGTTTAATAATATTTTTTATATTTTATCTTTTTTTGCAGAAAAAGTAAATTAAAAGAGGCCGGATATTGATCCGCGCCTCGTTCTTCACGTCTTGATATTATTTTTCAATCGCGTAAATCTTTTCCTTGATCAAATCATATACCGGTCCGGGCGGGCAATCCACCAGCATCCGCGCCAGAATCAAGGGAGTTGCTTTGAATTTTTCTAAAAAATCATCGGTGATATCACCATCAGCATAAATGCCATTTACCGTCGATTTTTGCAACAAAGTTTCCGTTTTTCAACTCTGTTACTCTGATTTCCATTGTCGGCTTGTCGATCCAGGGAAGCTCTGCCATGGCATCCTCCTTTGCCGTCAGCGGCGACTCATTTCATGATAGTTGTTTCTCGTTATTTTGTCAATGATTGCCGATTCGCCAAATTCATGGAATATTGCGTGAATTTTTCTAAATTTTTAACTTGCTGAGTCGTCAAAATATCGCAGGCGAAATTCCAATGAATCGAAACAAAATCGTTAATTTTCGGATTTTCTATGAATCCGCGATCGAAAAATTTGTAGATGATTTTTTTTGTTATTGAATCGGACAAACTAATTTTATTTTCTTTTTCAATCAAATTTTGCGTTTCCACTTCCATTTCATTTCCATTGATTCCGATGATTTTCCCCCAGCTGATCCGGCAGGCGTTCATTGTTTCTATCGTATGAGCAATCGGTAAATTTCCGGTTCTCAGCCACACATTGAAAACATGGAATGAATGATGGGGAATGGCGCCGCTCGGAATTTTCCCGATCAGTTTTTCAAATTCATCTTGACGCAGCTTTTTTTTCAAATTTAAATTATCAATGAAATGCCAGTAAAATTTTCGCATATTCGTTTTTTCCAGAAGTTCATTTCCGATCCAATAGGCCTCCACCACGCGGAAATCAAAAACATCGCTGATATTGTTTGATTCGGCGATCAATTTCAAATATGGATAAAGCGTTTGAAATTCTTTTAAAAGCGAAAATAAAAAAGGATCAGCTGAATTATTGATCCCTCGCTCAAATAAATCTTCATTGTGCCGGCCGCCGCAATATTCCAGCTTGTTCGGCATGAAAGCGTATCGGCTGCAGAGAAGCATTCCGTCAAATTGTCGGACTGGCGGATAATTCATTTTTTTTGATTTTCAGATTTGAGTAGACAAACAAAAATATTGACAAGCAGATTATCAGACTGCCGAGTATTTGATCAGCTGAATATTTGTGAAGAATAAAAATATTGTTCAGCAGTGTTGTTATCGGAGAAGCGATTACCAGAATGCCGGACACAATTGTTGCCGGCAGAATTTTTAGCGCGCCATACCAAGTGAAAACATATAGGAATAAAAGAGCGCTTGCTATGGCGATCCAGGAAACTTGAGAGTAGCTGAAATCGAACAGCAAATTCGCCTGCTGAGTGAACACCAAATACGCGATTAGAATGATCGCGCCGAAAAACATGCGCGCCCAAGAAATAATTTTCGTGTCCAATCGGAACAATAATTTTTTCGCCAGAACAAATTCGATTGCCCAGAGAATTGTGGCGAGAAAGATCAGCAATTCCGCTTGTCCGACGGAAAAACTTTTTATTCCGCCCAGCAGAATATTCCCCAGCAGAAGAACGCCGAGCGCGGCAAGCTGAATTTTTGACAGTTTTTCTTTAAGAAATGGAACAGCCAAAATCGCGATCCAGATAAACAATGTTTTATGAATAAACGCGGCGCCGCTCGAACTCGCCATGCTCAATCCCTTGAAAAAAAGTAAAAACGGAACGCTCCCGCCGATAATGCCGATCAAGAATAATTGAAGCCAATCTTTCCGCGTCAGAGTTTTCAATGTTTTTATCGCTTTTGGCGTTAAAATCAGCGCGCAGAAAATAAGCGCAACAACAATATTTTTTTCCGTTGTGAATATATTGGAATTGGCAAATTCGGAAAGCGCGAATTTATTGAGAAAAACAGCGAATCCGCTGATAAGCGCGGTGCTGAGCGCGAAATAAACGCCTTTTTTTGTTTTTGTCATAAAAAATAATTTTGTTTTAATTTATGGTTCGATTCTATTAAACAGTCTAATCAATTCTTCGGCTTCAATCTCGGATATTTTTCGAATGCCAATATCAGCGCCAATCAGAATCCAATCATTTTCCTTCGCATGCGGCAGATTGGAAATGTTTATTTGTTTTTGCTGTTCGCGAAAATCTTCGACAAATGCAATGCCATTGTTTACGCTGATTATTTTCGCCGGAATTGTCAGGCACATATTATTTGGCTGAGATTAATTCGGAATTTCCTTTTTACAGAATAATCATATCAAATAAATCGCGTGAAATAAAGAAAAAAAAGAGAGGCGCAAGCCATGTGGGACTTGCGCCTCTCGAATATTTTCTACCAGCGTTCGCTGATTCCGCTGTCGCCATGGTTCGCCTCGAAGCGAAGCTTGCGGCAACGAATCAGGCCGAACGCGTACCACGGACACGGAGTGTCCGGCGAGGATTTGCACATTCCATTCGTGCAGTCCTCGTGCCTCTCCGGCTCGAACTGCCCGATGTTCAGGCCGATGCGAACCGCTTCACAGATCTGCTTTATTGTGAGGCTCGTCGCCGGAACATCGCGGTGCGTCGGCCCGCCGTTGTAGAGCGCCTGGCACTGCTCATCATAGAACCACTCGGGGATCTGGCTAAGAGTTCCTGCCGAACTCAGAATTTTCCAGTTCCCGAGGATCTGGCGCAACTTCGGGGCGAATTTTTTGTTTTCCATCTCCATGAAGCGTACTACCCGGACAATATCCTCGACCTTCAGCCGGTAGTACTGATTGGTCAGGATTTGCACCTGACCGGCAGAATTTTTGACGACCGCAACAGCACAGTGACCGCCCGGCTTCGAACGGGAAAAGGGTGCTAGCTGAAGATTGTCGGACTCGATGAGAGCCATCTTCAGCGTATTGCCTCGCGGGCCGACGAGTTCTTCGATCCTCGCAGATTTTTCGTACTCTGCCAAGGATTCTCCCCAGAACCGCTTGGCATGGGAGTACTTCGCGTTGAGTGCCTGGAAAATCCAGGCAACAGCCATTTCTCCGCTAGGATCTTCCGCATTCATTGCGGTGATCACCGCCGAAAACGCCAGCGGATTCGAATCTCGCTTTTTCCCGGTATCTTCCTGGAGCGTTGCCTTCAGGATGGCCTGGAGCTCCGGCCGCTCATCGACGCCCAGCGCCTTTGCCACGAGCGTGGCGGCGCATTCGTTTTTTTTCCTCTCCTCGCAGTTTGCGGGATGCTCGTCGAAATCACCACCGCCGATTCCGACGGGGATCACGCCGTTCTTGGCGTATTTTTCAACGAACTCCGCGGTTCCGAATTGTTTTACGAGCCAGTACGCCACGATTTCGTCTTGGTGTGGCGCATCGTGCGTCTCGATTGTTGCTTCTATTCCTTCGATTTTCAATGTCCAAATCGTTGCCATGACAACCTCCTCTCTTGGTTTGGGAACTGATTACTATAACATTTATTAAATATTTTGTCAATATTTATGCAAAATTAGCTGGAAAATGGCGATTTTTCTTGTTTAAAACAAAAAAAACGCTAAAAAAGCGTATTTTCGATAAGTCCGGCTCATTCACAAATAAATAGTTTTAACGATTCTCGATGAACATGAAGCGCATAAATTTACAGTTTTTCAATAAAGAATGGCTTGCCATGAACCCGAGCAAATTTCACTGAAACATGATTATATTTAAAAAAGCGAGTGGTTCATGGTGCACTTATTATACCAAGTTAGAACCTATTTTCAAAATAAAATGAGGTAATGAATTCCGTCACGCCGTAGCGTCCACTCCACCGAACACCGCAAGGTGTTCGGCTCCGTTCCCGCTCCGTCGCTCCGCCCTCGCCTCGCCACCACGCATTCTGTTTTGTTTTGGCGCGATTTCCATTTTTATTTTTCGGTATGGTGGTGGTGAGAGCGAGGTCGGGTTTCTCCAAAGGAGAAACTGACGGAATTCAAATGCGGACTCGGTTTTGCCAAACTATTTTCTGGGGAAAGGATTTGGCAAAACCGAGACTAATTTTTTCGGCGGGAATTCGGATTTGGTTTTCCGCGCGGAGGAGGGGTCTGGGGAGGAATCCGCGCGGGTTTTTGGATTTCGTTTTGGCGGGGCGGGCTA
>JAHIRY010000046.1 GCA_018818405.1 Patescibacteria group bacterium
AATGTAGGTATGAATACCGGTATTGTAAAAAAGTTGGTTTGGCAAAGCGATGATTGTTTCCAACCAGTCATTCTCAATAATCCATCGGCGGATTTCACTTTCACCGCTTCCAGCATCACCAGTAAAGAGCGGCGAGCCGTTCATAACAATTGCGATACGACTTCCGCCATTTGACGGCTTCATTTTGGCGAGCATAGTTTGCAGGAAAAGCAATTGGCCGTCGCTGATGCGCGGAAGACCGGCGCCGAATCGCCCTTGAAAGCCTGCTTCCGCCTCTTTTTCAATCTCTTTTTGATCTTTTTTCCACTCTTTGCCGTAGGGCGGATTGGAAAGCATATAATCAAAAGTTTCGCCAAAAAGATGATCGTGCGAAAGCGTGGAGCCGAATTTGATATTGTCGGCGTTTTCGCCTTTAATGAGTAAGTCGGATTTGGCAACGGCAAAAGTTTCCGGATTAACCTCCTGACCGAACATTTCCACTTGAGCCGTATCGTTTACGCTTTCCAAAATCCATTCTTTGGCTTCGGTGAGCATGCCCCCGCTTCCGCAAGCCGGATCGTAAATGGTTTTGATAATGCGTTGTCTTTTCAAAATTTCCAAATCCGGAGAAAACAGAAGATTGACCATTAAACGAATAATTTCGCGCGGGGTAAAGTGTTCTCCCGGATTTTCATTTGATGCTTCGTTAAATTTGCGGATCAATTCTTCAAAAACATAACCCATCGCCAAATTGCTCACTCGATCAGGGTGCATTTCAACTTCGCTAAATTGTTCTATAACTTGATAAGTGAGGTTGGCTTCTTCAAGTGCGTCAATTTGTGTGTTGAATTTGAATTTATCAATTATTTCGCGCATGAGCGGACTATACGCGTTGATATACAGGCGAAGGTTTTTGCCAATATTTTTCGGATCGTCTAAAAGTTTTTTGAAATCGTATTGCGAAGTATTGTAAAAATTGTATCCGCTCGCTTTTTTCAAAATGCCGTCCATATCTTCCAGTTTGCCTTTGTATTTTTCATGCTTCACTAAAACATCGGCCTTGGTATCTTCAAGCGCGGCATCAAGACGGCGCAAAACGGTTAGAGGCAAAATAACATCCGGATATTTCGCGCGCTTAAAGTCATCGCGCAAAAGGTTGGCGATGCTCCAGATAAAATTGACGATTTGTTGATGGTTATTTTGATTCATAGTTTATCTTTTATCTAATTTGAAACTGATTTTATAGGTATAAAAATCAATATTTGGTGCGACGGCTAAAGCGCGATGAATTTTTACATCATCCTCAAAGGCAATAATCGCACCTCTTACTTTTTGATTGTCTTCGGCTAATTCCTCCAAAACATAGCCCATGTATCTTTGCACTTGTCCGACGACTACATCGCTAACTCGTCCTTTTTTAAGTTCCACCACCAGAAGCTCTTTTTTATCTTTGCTAATCGCTAAAATATCAATTGGTCCAGTATCGCTTGGATATTGCTGTCCGACTTTTTCGCCGTCTTCTTCGTAAATATCATAATGTTTGCCTAATTCTGTATGATGCCAATTTTGTACCAAGAAATCTTCTAGGTGTTTTTCTAGTGCGAAAATGCTCGGATCTTCGATTGTTTCGTCCGTTGAAAAAATTGAAGCAGGGCGAGCGCCGGAAATAAAACCCTCAATTTCATCTGCATATTTTGAAATGTTGCTGACTGTACCAATGGAGCCGGTGGAATTTCTTAGAGCTTCGCTCATTTCCTCGCGCGAAATACCGCGTGAAAACCAGCGGACAGCACGGCGATGTGGCAATGTTCCACCTTTTGCAAATTCATATTCTCCGGTTACTTCCCCAATATAATAATTACCGCTTCCGTCTGGACACATTACAATATCGCCAACCAAAATGCCTTTGCAGATTGTGTATAACATGCCACAAGCAAGCCCGGCAGAGACTTTTTTCTTATCCGGATTTTTTTCGAGATAAAGTGGTATAAATTTTTTGTTGAACTCGCGCCAATTATCCGGAAATTTACCAGCAAAATCAATGTCGGGTAGCCAGCCAGCCCCAATATAATTACCGTCATGTGCCTCTTTGGAATAGACACTCTTTTGGCCAAGCATTATTCGATAGTAGTTTTTCATAATGTTATTGTATTCGTTTTCCCCTTATAAATAAATCGTTTTCGTAGCCCCGCTTGCTAGCGGGATAAACTCCGCGGAGAAAACACCTTATACCCCTTTCTAATAAATAAAAAAACAAAATTAAAATTCTTTTTTAGAGCTGGGCGATAGCCCAAAAGTAAAACATGCATTTCACATAACATTAGAATTATGAGAAGTCGTGCGTAGCACGATTTGGGTGGAGAAGTCTGCAAGACTTCGTAACCTCATAATCCTTGTTATATTCCCCGAAGGGCTGAAATTTAGTGCAACGTTCCGAAGGAAAATTTTTGAGTTGAATTTTTATTTTTGTTATAAAATTACGAACGAAGTGAGACTAACATTAAGAGTTAAGGGGCAACATATTTTATAGGATTTTGACTTCCTTTTTTCCAATATTTAGAAACAGACTTATTAAGATATTTCTCTCTTACATCTTTAGGCGCAACTTTCCCTTCAAACATATATCTGCCTTCAACTTCTGGTGAAGGTAGCCATTTTTCAATCAAGAAAACTTCTCTAATAATTCCGCGATAAACTGAACAAGCAATTTTAATATTTTCAATTCTGTTAATATTAATTCTCCAAGATTTTCTTGTAGCATCATAAATTTCATTTTCAATCATATCTCTCTGATAAAGATTATTAATGTTGATTAAAATTGCGGGTTCTTCAATGATAGCGTCTTCTGCTTCATATTTAATTTTAATATCTTCTAATTTCATTAAACCTTTATCTTCGGAATTATGTCCTTTTACTAAATTAGTGAGCTTATCTTTACCTAGAACATCTATGATAGCACTTTCAACTTCAAATGCTTCCTTTTCAGCAAGCTCATGTCTTAAAACAACACGTTTCACTTCTAAACCTGAATTTTGAATCTCTCTTATTTTCTTGATTTTTTCTGTTTCGTGAGTTTTATCATCTAATGCTCCTAAAAGATGTTGATTAATTCTGTTTCCTTTCCCTTTACCAACATAAAAAACCTTGTTGTTTCTAGGATTAATTAAAAGATAAACATAATATCCTAATTTTTCAATAGTTGATTGGGAAAGTTTGTATTTACTCATAGTATATAATAAGGAAGTCAATTGTTTAATAAAGTTTGCCCCTTAACTCTCTAAAAAAATAAAAATTCAATTGAATATAACGTTAGGGATATACGAAGTTTTTCTGGAACGAAGTGAAAGAAAAATTTGGGTGAAGCCCGAGCTGAGGGCTGAACCGTATATCCCTTGTTATACGAGGGTGAGCGTAACGCAGTGAAGCGAAAGCGCAGCGTCCCCAAAGCGTTTGAATTCAGGCACTACTTCAAGAATTTTTTAATTTCGTTTTTAATAGCAATAACAGTATCTTTTGATTGCTCCTCATAAGTCCAGACAGGCGGCACTTTAAAATCCTTATCTTTCCAAATTTTATCTAAAAATTTTCTTTCTGAATCATATCTTGGAATACCGTGAATATGAAGTGCATGTACTTTGTTTCCCATTTGCCAATAATTAAAGCGGATTGGTTGAAAAATTTCATTTTGCAAAAGCGAAGATTCAATTTCTTGTAATACTTTTTTCAATTCCAATAATTCGTCATCATGTAATTCTGAAATTTTTTCAACGCCATATCTTTTACAGAAAACAATAAAATTTCCAAAAGTATGTTGTCTATAACTTACTTCAAGAACCCAAAAAGTATATTCTTTTAAAGTGCCGCCTGAATAATTATTATTTTTATCCCAAAATCTATCCATAGTAAGAAATTAAAAAATTAAATAATATAAATGTTTGTATCTGTGCCTGAATTCAAATGTCGTATAACGTATCGGCATCATCTGAAGTGCGTAGCATTTGGGTGTAGCGTAGCGGAACCAGATATGCCGTGTTCGTATAATAAAAGCATACCACAAAATGGTATGCTTTTACAGGTGGGATCCGCGAAGCGTCGTGTTGGGATTTTATTCCCGTCGCCTAACGTGCGGCTTTCTTGCAAAGGTAAAATAAGCGAATAAATTAGTTGGGGCGCTTGACCCCGGATAACAAACGAACCTGCTTAACACTTTTTCAAGAAAGCGAATTCACTGCTCACCGTTTTCTTTTCTTCTTTCTTCTTTTCTTTTGAACTTTGTAGCTTAACTTACGAAATAAATATAACAAATATGTCAAAAAACAGCAAGTTTGTCGGTATTGATGTTGCGAAAAAAGATTTTTATGCGTGTTTTGAAGAGAATGGGGAAAGTAAAAATTTCAATAATTCCAAAAGCGGAATTAATGAATTTGTCAGGCATTTGAGAAAAAACAAATTTGAAAAAAGTGAGACAATGATCGGATTGGAATCAACCGGCAGTTATCATTTGCGATTATGTTTGCAATGTTCAAAAATCGGTTTCCGAATCAAGGTAATAAATCCATTGATCGTAAAAAAACAGAATCAAACAAATTTAAGACGAGTGAAAAATGACAAAAAGGATGCGTCGTTGATCAGGTATTGCGTTTCGACCGGAGCGGGCTATGAATTCGCGGAGAACGCAGAAACTTTGATGTTAAAAAGTTTAGTCAGGCAGAGAAACAGTTTGGCAAACAATATTTTGAAAAACAAAAGACAGCTCGAAGATGTGGCGTACAAAGAGGATTGTTTGAATATCAAAATCAATTCAATTTATGAGGAGATGCAAGTAATTTTAAGGGAAAAAGTCAAAGAGTTGGAAAAACAATTGAGAGTTTTCAAAAAAGACGATCAAAAACTTTTACAAACGATTCCCGGAGTCGGACCGATAACCGCAGTCAGTTTTATCGCGGAAATCGGGGAGATAAACAGATTCAATGACGCAAAAAAATTAGTGGCGTTCGTCGGCTTGGATTCACGAGTGCATGAGTCCGGGACGAGCGTGAGGGGAAAAGGATATATATCAAAAAGAGGAAACAAAATTTTGAGAACAAGACTATATAACGCGGCATCGGTTGCGGTATTGAGGCCGAATATTTTTCAAAGATTTTTTGAGAAGAAAAGATCGGAGGGGAAACCGTACAAAGTGGCGCTGGTGGCGACAATGAACAAAATGACGCATGTTATTTATTCGGTTTGGACAAACCGAAAGCCGTTTGAAGAAAAACAAAACTAGGATTTATTGTCCCAGTTTTGTCCACAGTTTTGTGTTGACGGCGATATAATTAGTTAGCTGATGTACGCTTTTTCTTTTAACCCGATAGGGTCGTTTTTTCTATAATGATCAAATTGTTTTTTCATTTGGTGGGGGCGCAAGAGGGAAATTAAAAGGGTGAATTGCGCCCCCGCCAACACTTTAATGTTTCAATTGTTTGTATTCATATTTTACCGTTTTTGGAGTATTTTTTCAAGCTAAAATGAATGAAGGCCGGCGGTACTTTTCGATTACTCGAATTTCCCGCCGACCTTGTGTTGGTCCAGTCAGGTCAAGACAGTGCTCGGTTTTGCACCCCCGTGACCATCAGGTTGGCTGCCTGTCTGTTGATTACGACACCCAGTAGGAGAAGAAGACGTCTCCCGTTCTTCTCATCTGTCAGCATCGTTTCACGTACAGTCTCGCCATCGATTCTGATCATCCGCGACTTCTGAACCATTCCACCGATTTCAAACGACGGAGATCCGACCGGATGATAGCCGACGATGAAATTGATCCACTGACCAGTCTGGAAGTTGCCTGACAGAAGGTCGTCGGACGAAAGAGTACTAGCGAGAACCATGTGAGTCCTTGCCATATGGATCCTCACGTACTCCTCGCCAGGCTTCAGAAGCCAGCTGTCGTAATCGTCATCATCGGCAATTTCTTCCATTTTCGTCTTGCCGGGTTCCTTCAGCTGCTTGACCGAGTTTCGTCCCGGCCACACCATGACCAGGATCAGCCCTGTCGTGAGAACACCGATCAAAAACAAGTACAACATAACTGCCTCCTCGTGTTATTGGTCAGACCAGACAGCATCTGAGCCTGACAATGTGGTGGTGATGTTGATCTTGCCACCGTCAGGTGGCAGATCTTCCATTAGTAGAGGAAATTCCTCCTTTGAACTGTGCCGTCGACGCCATCTGTAGCTTGCGGTTTTGCGTCCCAGCGGTGTATCGAGCACGATGTGGAATGTCGCCGACTGCGTGTTGTTGTGAGCGAAGCTGGTGTTTCCCACCGTGAAGCAGTACGCTACTCGACCATCGCCTCTCGTCGTTCGATCCATGTCGGCAGTTGAGGCGGTGTCGTTCACCCCATGGATGTGATTGCAACTCCAACAGTCCCACCACACACCCGTGATCGTTCCGGTCGTGTGGTGTTCCTCCACGTAATGCTTATACACCTCCCAAGCACCAATGATCGACGCAGTGAGGAGTCCGATTGCCACCAGACAAGCTGTGATGATTTTCTTCATCGCCTCTCTCCTTTGTTCTGTTGTTTTGGTCAAAAAGCGCACCTATTACGCGATCTTCTACAAAACACTACATTATATGCCACTTTATATACTGTGTCAATAATTTAGACGCTAAAAATACGCAACTATTGACAAAATTGGATTATTTTGCTAATATAAGGGTAGAAATAAATGACTAAAAATAAGTCAATATGAAAATAATTTCAAAAAGCATCCTACAATCTCTTGGATTAACTGAACAACAAACAGCCGTATATCTGGCTGCTCTTGAACTTGGCGAAAGTAATATGCAACAACTAGCTCGTAAATCAGGAGTTAAACGGACGAGTATATACAACTTTATTGAAGAATTGAAAGAAAGAGGCTTTGTTATCGAGGTAAAAAAGAAAAAACGCCGTGTATACAGCGGAGTGGATCCGAAACAACTTTTGGAAGTTCAGAGATTAAGAATGCACGAACTGGAAGAAATTATGCCGGAACTTTTAGCGATTCAAAATAAATCACAGACAAAACCGCGCGTTTCTTTTTACGAAGGTATAGAAAATGTTCTCGCTGTTTACGATGATCAGTTGAAAGACAAAAAATCGATTTTTGCTTTTGAGGATATGGAATATATGAAAATGGCAATGCCAGAAAGTTTTTATAACAACTGGCCTGCTGAACGTGCGCGTAAAAATATCACCTTTTCCTCAATAACGCGTGATTCGCAAGCAGCTCAAGAATACACAAAGAAAAATATTAAATTACTTCGCAAGACAAAACTTATAAAAACAGAAAAACCGTGGAAAACAGAAATTAACATTTACGGGGATAAAGTAGCTCTATTCCGTTTTCGTGAAGATCACGCAATGACAGTATTGATTGAAGATCATGATATTGCCTACACTTTGCAGTCTATTTGGAAAGAAATGTGGAATAATTCTGACGAACCAATAATTGGATAAATTATTCTGCCGATAGGCGGAACTCCGTATTTTTTCCCTCATCAAAAAAATCATCCCGCCGAGAATACGGCGGGATACTGCTTTAATGAAAAATTAATTTGATCATTATAAAAAAACGGGCGACGTTAGGAGCCAAAAGAAAAAGCGTATTTCAGCTAACGTCAGGGATATACGAAGTTGCGAGCTCGCGTCACTTTACATAATGCTTTACAACAGCAAGACAATCGTCGCAATCTTTCCATAAAAAAACTTCTTGCTTCAATTTTGGATGTTTGCGGATGAGCTTCACAATAGAAGATGCCACCGCTCTCCAAACAAATTTTTCTTGGTCTTTTGCTAAAACTTTCAATAGTTTCAACGATTCTTCGGGATATGATTGGCCGAACCAAACCCCTAAGCACATAGCCACATTCCAGCGAACATTTTTGTTTTTAACTTTCATCCATTTTCTAAGTCGCTTGAATGTGGTGTCGGGATCTTTGTATCCCACATGCGACAATGCAAAAGGACCACAATTTTTTCTAACATAATTATCATCGTCATACATAAGCGGATCCAGTAAATCCAAGGCATGTGGGATGTATTCCTTTTTAATACGCAACAAACCCACCTCAACGGCACGGCGAATGTTGGGGTTTGGTTCGGCTACCCACTTTTTCCAAATAGGCAGATATTCCAAGAAAAATTTGTCATTAATTGCCTTAATATCTTTGGTGGCATCTTCTCGTACGCCCCAATTAGGCGAATCCGCCAGTTTTCTGATTTTAGCAAGAAGTTTTTTGTCTACCATATTTGTTGTATTAGCGAGCTCGCAATTTGGGTGAGGGACGAGCTGAGCCCCGAACCGTATATCCCTTGTTATGTGACCCGAGCGTAACGCAGTGAAGCGAGAGCGCAGCGGGGCGCGACCAACGGGAGCGAGTCAATTTTTAAAAATTAACCCTCCTTTTGGTAAAATTCTATAACATTTCCTTCCGTATCTTTAACTTGAAAAATTTGGTACTTCTCAATCTTTTCCAGCGGCATAACAATTTCACAATCCTTGTTTTTTACAAGTTCCAGCATTTTATTTACATTTTCAACTTGGATATTTGGCACAACATTATTGCCGCTGGAAACTTCCTCGCCATCAACCGCTGGATTGAATAAAAGGAAGGAAATGTTGCCGAGATCAAATGAGCTCATACGTTCATCTTTTGAAGATACTTTGACCTCAAAAATATCTTCATAGAATTTTACCGCCCTGTCCATATCTTTGACAGCGACATACATTGCTTTGATTTGTGGCTTCATAGT
>JAHIRY010000003.1 GCA_018818405.1 Patescibacteria group bacterium
GGCGCGAGCGCTGATGCCAATGAATCCATTGCCGCTGAATTCGGTTTTAGCGTCGGCCAATTGGCAAAAATGCTCCGTCTGGTAAAGGATTTATTTTTCAAGGAAAAAAATATCTCTGACATTGATTTATTGCTGATCGAATACGGAATCGCGACAAAGGAAAATGCCAGAGAAATCGCTCTGCGCGTTTGCGGCAAACGGTTGTTGGTGGTTGACAATGAATGGTTCAACGGCGAAACAGCGAAAAAAATTCTGGCGCTCGGCGGAAATCCGGCTGATTATTCCGCTTTTGTCGCTGAATTCAAGAAAAAAAACGAACAAGAAAAAAAAGAGGCTGAAGCGGAACAAAAAAGAATTGAAGAAGAAGATAAAGCGTTTGAAGAAGAAATGAAAAAAAAGCAGGCAAAAGAAAAAAAAGAAGTTGAACCGCTGGTGATAAAAGATCCTGAAGCGGAAAAAGCGTCAGCCAAAAAAGTTTTCAGCGGACAAATCAAAGATATTTTGCTCATGGACAATTTTGAAGCAAAGCTCGATATTGACGCGCGCTTATTCGTTCTTCTCACCGCTGACGGATCCGGACAATTTCAAAAAGAATTATTGGAATCAATGTATCGCAACAATGAATTGCTGACAAAAGAAAAAATTGTCATAAAAGATGAAAAGCTGGATCCGACAATCGGCAATTGGCTGAAAGATTATATTAATTTTGTCGGAGTGGAAGAAGCTGTCAGCACCATAAAAAAAGCGCATTATGTCACGAATTCGGAAAATGTTCGCCGGCTCAGTCCGGATGAGAGCAAGTCATTGGATTTACTGCTTGATTTGTATGTCAGTCTGAAGAATTTTTATTTTAATATCAAAAAATACAATTTTGAAGATGTTCATATTTTCCCGCTGAGCGACAAGGAAAAAGAATCAATGAAAAAGGCGCTCGCCGTTGAATCCGCGCCAGAGGAAGAAGAATCGAAAGAAGGCGGCGCAAAAGTGAAAAAACCGGTTGATATTGTGGAAATGTTCGAGGGCGATCCGGAAGAAAGAAAACAAATTGAAGCGGAAAAAGAAAAAATCACTGAAACAACCAGAAAAGAAATCGACAAAGTCGGCGATGAGCTGGAAGACTATTTGCTCGGCCGAAAAAAATTCGGCATTATCGCCTGCATTGAAATATTGGCGGAAACCGGCGCGCTCGATAGTCTCTTGGCTCAGGATCGGCGATATCAGAAATTTTTATTCGGTTATTTTGACCGCCACAATCTGTCGGAAGAAAAAAATCTGTTTCAACAAGATCCCATGCAAGAAAAATATTTGAGATATTTTTTAAAGTACCTTTTTCTCGAAAGATTGGGTTTGCCGGAAAGTGAAGGAGCTCGGCTGGCTCTGCGGATTTCAACCATTTTCAGGGACAAAGGCGCGGTCCAATACGGCGGATTGGCGTATTTGGATTTGACTGACAATTCATTTAAATGGAGCGAATAATATGGAAACGACGCAAGAAGATTTGAAAAATTATATTTTGGTAAAAGACAAAGACGGCCAGCTTAAATATTTTAAAGATGGTAAATTTTATAGTCTGGTCGAAGCCGGCGCGGAAAAAAAATCATCCATCCCGAAATGGCAAAAAGAAAAATTGGAATTAACTCCGGTTTCCGTTTACAAACCGAAAACAAGAGTCCTGCGTCCATTGCCGGGAAAAGAACGCGAGGTTCGAGAAATAGAATCTGACACCGGATTGAACGGCAAGAGAATTATGGATCAGCGCATCGTCGAGGAAAAAGTCGCCGGCGTGATTGCTCAATTAAAAATGCAATTTACCGATGAAAAGACAAAAGAACGTTTTGTAAATGTTTTGCGCACTTTTTTTCGGGGAATACGCGGCGCCAAAGAAATTGAATATATGTTGCTTCTGCCGAAAATAAGCGGCGGAATGGAATTGGAAAAAAATAAAGTTGATTTGATTGTTTCGGTTATCAGACAATACGCGGAGGAAATTTCCAGAGAGAGAAAACAAGTTTTTTACGCGCCCGCGGAACCGGCGGTTGAAACCGTTCCGCCGGCAGATCTTCCGGAAAAAGCCGTTGCTGCAAAAGAAGAAAAAGAAACCGAAAAACCAGTACAGCCGATGACGCGTCCGGCGGTGCAAAAGCCGATGATAAATCAGCCGATTGCCGGAAAACCGCGCATGTCTGATATTGGCGCCCGCAGACAATTGATCGGCCCGCTCGAGGAATTGGAATACATGACAATTGAAAATTTTCGTCTGATCGGCAAGGAAAAATCCGCCAGAGTCGAGGAAATTTTGGAAAAATTCCAGCTTTTGGCTGAGCAATCATTGCCAAAAAAATGGGCGGGAATCAAAGCGTTCAAAGCTTCTCCGATTTATCGGCTTTATCTGACGATGAATATGCAGGGAATCAAGGAAGACAAATCCATTCAGGAAGTGATCGAAGATCTGCAATTTAAAAATGAACCGTGCCTGACTCTGAGCGAGTATGAAGCGATCAATGAGATAAATAGCAGAATAACATATTAATTTTATGGAACAATTTTTAGTGCCTCAATTTATCGATGTTGAAGACAAGATCATCGGTCCGGTTACAATGCGCCAATTCGTGCTCATGCTCATTTCTATTTTGTTGGGTTTTCTGTTGTACCAATTACTGCCATTCATTTATTTTGTTGTCGCCGGCGTGCTGGATCTCGCTTTTTTTGCCATCATTTCATTTGCCCGCGTCAATGGCCGTCCGATTCATTTCTTTTTGTTGAATTTCGCGCAGACATTCAAAAAACCGAATGTGCGAGTTTGGAACAAGGAATCATTCATGCGAGATATAAAAGTTATCAGTGAAAAGGCGGAAGAAAAAATCGAACTACCGACAAAAAAAATGATGACCGGTTCGCGATTGAATGATTTGACATTAACCATCAATACCGGCGGAGTTTATGCCGGCCTGGCAGAAGAAGTTGAGGAACCGTTGGAACCGGAAAATAGAGTGAAGCTGGCGAGTTGAATCGTGATGTTCAAGTTGCCGCCAGCGTTGATTTATAATGGCTGTATTGTTTTTAACTTCAACCGGTAAAATAAATTTTCAAAAAAACACAATAACGGAATTTCTGAAAAAAAATCAGTTCTTCCGGAATTAATAAATAAACATCAAATATGCAAAGCAAAAAACTGGCGGGAAAGAAAATAACCCAGTCAACGCAGATTTTTTTGGATATTGCGGAAATAAAAAATGATGCGATCGTTCTGAAAGACGGCAGTTTGCGCGCCATTCTCATGGTTTCCAGCATTAACTTTGCTTTGAAATCAGAGGATGAACAAAACGCGTTGGTTTCCTCTTATGTGGGATTTCTGAATTATCTTAATTTTCCGATTCAGATCGTGATCCAATCGAGAAAGCTTGATATCGGGCGCTACATGCAGAGGATCGAAGAATCGGAAAGAAGTCTGACAAATGATTTGCTGAAAAGGCAAATTGTAAATTACAAAGCATATATCAAGGAATTGGTTGAGCTCGGCGATATTATGACAAAAAGATTTTTCATTGCCATCCCTTACAGTCCGTTCGAAGAAAAAAACAGAGGATTTTTCAATCGCCTGGCTTCATTGTTTTCTCCGGAAAAAATCATTCAGTTGAAACAGAGCAAATTTGAAAAATATTTGCACGAATTGGACATGAGACTCGAACATGTGAATATGAGTATTTCCGGCATGGGTCTGACGACCGCTCGACTGGATACTCAGGGATTGATAGAATTATTCTATAATATTTACAATATTTCCACCGCGGAAAAAGAACAGCTGACCGATATAAACAAGCTTCGTCTGGAAGGATAATTTTTTCACATATTAAATGTTTTAACTTATAATCTATGTTTAATCCTCAAGATATCAATAAACAGCCGCTGACCGCGGAAAAGCCGAAAGCGCCAACCGTTTCAGAGGTGGAAAAAACAAAAATCGCACAGAAAGAAGTTGCCGTCAGCAAACAAGCGATTGAGCAGGAAAAAGTGTATCGCCACGGATTGAGTTCTGTTCTGGATGTGATCGCGCCCGCTTCATTTGAAGTCAAGCCGACATTGGTCAGAGTCGGCGATTATTTCGCCAGAACTCTTTTTATCATGACTTATCCGCGCTACATCGGAGTAGGCTGGTTCTCGCCGATTTTGAATTACAATGCGACTTTGGATGTGAGCATGTTTTTTTATCCGCTGGAATCGGAAGTTGTTTTAAAACAACTTCGCAACAAAGTCGGCATTCTTACGGCCGCTCTCACGACCGGCGCGGAAAAAGGAGCGCCGCGCGATCCTCTGCGCGAAACCGCTTTGCGCGATATTGAACGTCTGCGCGATGATCTGACTCAGGGAATTGAAAAATTTTTTCAATTCGCGCTTTACATTACATTGTATGAAAAAGATGAAAAAGCATTGGATATTCTGACCGAAGACATTGAAGCGGTTCTCGGCACCAGATTGATTTATTCGAAAAGAGTTTTGTATCAGGCTGAACAGGGATTCAATTCCACCATTCCGCTGTGCAATGATGAATTGATGATTACGTCGAATTTGAATTCTTCTCCGATCGCCGCCTCGTTTCCGTTCATTTCTTCCGAATTGACGACCGATGAAGGAATTCTCTTTGGAATTAATCGTCACAACAACAGTTTGATTTTGTTTGATCGATTTTCTCTGCAAAATGCCAATGCCTGCGTGTTCGCCACTTCCGGCGCCGGCAAGAGTTATACGATTAAATTGGAAGTATTGAGAACCATGATGCTCGGCACTGATATTATAATTATTGATCCTGAACGCGAATACAAAAATTTGTGCGATTCGGTCGGCGGAACTTATGTGAACATTTCATTGAATTCGGAGAGCAGAATCAATCCGTTTGATCTGCCGAGAAAAGTCGGCGACATGACAACCGATGATGTGATCA
>JAHIRY010000004.1 GCA_018818405.1 Patescibacteria group bacterium
ATTGTTTATGAACGATGGTCTTTCATCAAGCCAAGTTCATTGTATAATACTATGTCTTTTTTTGGGGATTAACGGAACGGTAAAACCTATTCGAGTCGCACCAGTAGAACTGGTGGATTACCTTTTGTTAAAAACTATTTATTGCAAACATTAAAATGGAGCAAACAGCCAATACTTGATTTTTTTTATAAAATAAGCTATTCTTAGCTTGTAATTGAAAAATTTACATTTTTAACCTAAATATCGTAATTTTATGGCATTACCAGCACATCGCTCGAATGTATCGCGAGGCAAGAGACGAAGATCTCATCTGGCGATAAAAACAACAAAAGCCGCTCTTTGTCCAAAGTGCGCAGTACCGATAAACTCCCACACCGCTTGCAACGCCTGCGGACATTACAAGGGAATAAAGGTTTTGGAAACTCGCCAAGATGTTCAGATGAAGAGAGAAAACAAACAGAAAAGGCGAGAGGAAAAAGACAAAGAAAAGATGAAACAACTTAAAAATAAATAAGTGAAATAAGCAAAAAAGTGAATAAGCCTACAATTTTGGAAAATTTTTCTCGAATTGAACTTCTTCACTTTTATTTTATTACTCTATGAGCGTACCAATTATTTTCGCGCTGGCTAGCGCGATCATCGCCATTTTGTATGGCATTCTCCTGATCAGAGTCGTCCTGAAAAAAAGTCCGGGCAATGACAAAATGCAAGAAATTGCCGGCGCCATTCAGGAAGGCGCAAAAGCGTATTTAAATAGACAATACACTACAATCACCATTATCGGCGCAATTGTTTTTGTCTTGCTGATGATTTTCCTCGGCTGGAAAACAGCTGTCGGATTCCTGGTTGGAGCTGTTTTTTCCGGATTGGCCGGATATATCGGAATGAATGTTTCCGTTCGCGCGAATGTGAGAACAACCGAAGCTGCCAAACAAGGATTGAAAAAAGCCTTGGATGTGGCTGT
This sequence comes from Patescibacteria group bacterium, assembly GCA_018818405.1. Classification (GTDB taxonomy): domain Bacteria; phylum Patescibacteriota; class Patescibacteriia; order UBA11705; family JABHMO01; genus JAHIRY01. Next base: position 965 of record JAHIRY010000004.1, read on the forward strand.
CAAAGGCGGAACTGTCACCGGACTTTTGGTGGTCGGACTCGGACTGCTCGGAGTTGCCGGCTATTATGCGCTGACAAATGATGTGCACGCTTTGCTCGGTCTTGGATTTGGCGGAAGCTTGATCTCTATTTTCGCCCGGCTCGGCGGAGGAATTTACACCAAAGCGGCTGATGTCGGCGCTGATCTCGTCGGAAAAGTGGAAGCCGGAATTCCGGAAGATGATCCCAGAAATCCGGCTGTAATCGCTGACAATGTCGGCGACAATGTCGGAGATTGCGCGGGAATGGCAGCTGATTTGTTTGAAACTTACGCGGTTACAGCGGTGGCAGCCATGTTTCTCGGAGCAATTACTTTCACCAATTTTGAAAACGCCACTCTGCTTCCATTATTGCTCGGCGGAATTTCAATTATCGCATCAATTATCGGATCAATGTTCATAAAACTGGGCGCGCGAAAAAATATCATGGGCGCTCTCTACAAAGGATTGATCGTTTCCGCTGTTCTCGCCGGACTTGCATTTTATCCTGCGATCAAGTGGTTAATGGCGGGAAACGAATTGTACGAACCATTAAACATATTCTTCGCGTCGCTCATCGGACTGGCTGTCACAGGCGCTCTGGTTTTCATTACCGATTATTACACTTCCACAAAATATTCTCCGGTTAAATCAATTGCTGAAAGTTCGAAAACAGGACATGGAACAAACATTATCGCCGGTCTGGCTGTTTCCATGAAATCAACCGCTCTTCCCATTATAGTAATTTCCGCGGGAATTCTCGGCGCGTATTATTTTGCCGGAATTTACGGAATTGCGATCGCTGCCATGGCAATGTTATCAATGACAGGAATAATCGTGACAATCGACGCCTACGGACCGATCACTGACAATGCCGGCGGAATCGCTGAAATGGCAAATTTATCAAAAGAAGTCAGAGAAATAACCGATCCGCTGGACGCTGTGGGAAATACGACAAAAGCTGTCACAAAAGGCTATGCCATCGGCTCAGCCGGACTGGCGGCAATCGTTCTTTTCGCTGATTACACTCATGCAATTACCAGCGCCGGCTCATCCATTATTTTCAGCTTGAATGATCCGAAAGTTCTGGTCGGATTGTTCCTCGGCGGATTATTGCCATACTATTTCAGCGCATTATCAATGCAAGCAGTCGGAAACACAGCCGGAAAAGTTGTAGAAGAAGTGAGACGCCAATTCCGGGAAATAAAAGGAATAATGGCGGGAACGCAAAAACCCGATTACGCGCGCTGTGTTGACATTGTGACAAAAAGCGCGATTAAACAAATGATTGTCCCGGCATTAATTCCGGTATTGGTTCCGATTCTGGTCGGATTATTCCTCGGACCGGTCGCTCTCGGCGGATTGCTGGTCGGAAGTATTGTGACTGGACTTTTCGTTGCCATTTCAATGACAACCGGCGGAGGAGCATGGGACAATGCGAAAAAATACATTGAACAAGGACATTTCGGCGGCAAAGGTTCTCTAGCGCACCAAGCGGCTGTCACCGGCGACACGGTCGGCGATCCATACAAAGACACAGCCGGACCGGCAATAAACCCAATGATTAAAATTCTCAATATCGTCGCCCTGCTTCTCGTAAGCGTAATAATGAAATTCTGGATGTAAATTTACAATAGAAATAACAGAAAAACAGGTTGCTTGAAAAACCTGTTTTTTTATCTCTCCAAAATTCACCCAGCTTGACAAATTAGCCAATTTAAGCTAATCTAACATATTGAACGCACATTCACAATTCAACCCAGGAGTCGCCCGAATGAAAAAAGAAAGACTACAATTGAGAGAACCGGTGCAAAGCGAATTCTTCAGAGCCGTGGAAAATCAACCGCCGGCGAAAATTCTGTTGCAGTGCCAATACAAGCTGGAAGATGCGACAACCGCTCATATGATTAACGGAGAACCGAACAAAATCATTACGAGAAGCGCTCGCGTAAAAAAATATTTGTCATCCTTTGGACAGGCAAATCCGACCAATGAACTGGCAAAACAACTTGTCGCCTATCTGATCGAATTCGGCGCAATCATTTGTACGACAGACACTCGATTTCGCTATGTTCTTGATAATGAGAGATTGAATGCTCTGATCCAAGCATCTCGCTACAAGATTGCGCCATCGATTCCAGAAAATATTCAACTTCGTCTCGAAACGATTCTCGGAAAATCCGAAGATGTTGACGAAGCTGACACAGAACAGAGTGCAAAACCTGAACCACCAAATATTACTGAAACATTTACAGAAGAAGAAACCGCGGAAACCACGCGAATTTCAATTCGAGATCTGGTCACTGATATGGCGACAACCGAACTGAACGGACTCGCAGTTCAATTTCCTCAAATTGAAAAAATCTGCCGAGATCTCGGTATTCTGGCTGATCAGGCGCAGATGGAAATGCGAGAACAAATTCCATCCAGCATTTTTTCTCTGGCGCAACTGATCAAGCAATTGATCGCGCAAGTCGAAGATGCGACCATGAATTTACTGAATGATTCTCTGCAAACGCCGGCGCCGATCATTCAAGCTGAATATCAAGAGCCGGCGATTACTTCGGACATGTTGACTGAATTTCTGAAAACACAGGAAGAACTATTCCGCATTCAGAGAGAACTCATCGCATCAGCGCGCGAGCATTTCAAACCGCAGGAAAAAACCGCGGACGTTGCCTCGCAAATCGCTGGTTTGAAGAAAATACAAAAACCGCTACACGATCAACTGCAAAAAATTCGCGACGCGAAAAGCGAAGCTGAAGATTTGATTGAAGATCTTGAAATGAAAAGGGAAGAACTGCTTTCCTTGCGCCAGCATCATCGCAATTCGCCAAGCGAAACCCAATCTGCGTTGAAAACCGCACTGAAAAATCTCGACGATCAGGATAAATCGATTGAAAAATATATTGCAACTTTGCTGGCAATGAATCGCCCGCTCGAAGAACGAATCAGGCAAATCGACGCCAGAATTCATGCTTTGCAGACCTGCGGCAAGCCACTCGACATGGAACAACTGCAAATCGCCGATATTCCGCCAATTCCCGAATTCATCGAGATTGATATGCTCGCGCTGACGCAGATGCTGTTTACTCCGGAAGAAGAATCGACTGAAACAGATGATGATTCCGAAGAAACGGAACCACCGAATAATTCAACTGACGCCGAACAGGAAGAACCGAATCAGAACAACTGCCCTGCGGGAAAAATCAACTTCTTGCAAGAAATGGCGCTCGCCGCCTTTCTCACCGTTGGTCCCGCTTCGTTGTCAAAAGTCATCCAAGCGCTGAAAAAAATCGGATTTTTGACAGATTCAAACGAATGCAAAGACTTCATCGACCAAGTGGCGGTCCTCAGTGGAACGAAGCCCGCTAAAATCAAATTGTCTCCATTCCCAAATGGAGAGAACATTTACAGCGCTGTTCCCGGATTTTCTCTGCAACGGCTCAATGAAATAATCTCACCGGAAAAACAGCGCGAACTTTCCGCTAGAGTGACGGGAACCAAACTCAGCTATTGCGAGAAGCTTGTCATCGCTCTGTTCCAACTGCATGGAGTCGGAAAAGTCTGCAGCCACACAAAGGTGGCCAATATTCTATACAAATCAAACTTTTTCGAAGACGCGAGCGATAGAGGATTAATCATTGAAACGGCCTTCAATCTAAGTAACAAAACTGATGATGAAAAATATCTCCGGTATCGCGGCAACGCGGGCGGAGTGGTACAACTTTACGCAGCCGTTGATCATCCGCAACGGATGCAAATCATAGTTGAAGTAATTCCTGAAAACATGAGAGATGAAATAATTCGTAAATTGGCGGAAAAAAAAGAAAGCAAAAAAAATAAATAATCATCGGACGCAGTCGCAACGCGATTGCGTCCTTTATTTTTTAAACAAAAAAAGGCCGTACTGTCGATAACAGTACGGCCGAACTTTTCCTTATTCAAAAATATTTCTAACCCTTGCTCTCCCGCTGATTGAAGAATTCCAGCATCGCATTCTGAACCGCTTTATCGCAGGCCACCGAATCGTGCGTGTGATCCGGATTGCCTCTCTCAATTGCAGCAATCACCGATTCGAGCAGATATACCAGGATCGCCGTCGGCGCCTGCCGCAGATGGCGGAGCAACATCGGATTTCTCGAATTCAGCCAGACGATATTTCCGTCAGGAGACAAGAACGCTCTCACTTCCGGATCATTCTGTTCCTGCGCGAGAAAATATGTTGTTCCTCTGTAGCAGAAAGCCTTTTGCCTCGGATGATAATCTCGCTTTTTCTTCTTCTTCTTGCCGGTTTCATCGCCATCGCTGTCATCAGGATCACCTTTCGGCGTACGAGGATTCGGCGGATTCTGATCAATTCCCGAAGGCGGAGAAATCGACGTGGTCGGCTTTCCCCAGACCCGATTCATTTCCGAAGCAACCGCCCTGGTCGCTTTTCCGACGGTATCATTTTTCAGAATTCCTTCATCACCCAGAAGCTCTTTCAACGGCTGGAAAAAATTCTTGTAAATGCGCTCAAAAATTCTCCGCCACTCAGCAGAATTCAGGAACACAGGCGAAAATCCCGTACGGCTGGCATTCTGATTGCCGATCAGGCCGGGAACAAACAAATCTCCGCAAATCTCGCTTCTGCCCAGCGGGAATGGAACCCGCGACGCAATGTCAGGACAATAAACCACGCGAGTGTTGGTGGTCGCATCGCACAGCCAAATTCCACGATCGGTTTTGCTGTTTCCCTCGCTCGAATCAAAGTCAACTTTGCGAAAATGACCCACAACCGCTTCATCAGTCACGATCAGCTCATCCGGCAATGACGGAGGAACAACTTCTTTTTCATTCATAAACAGATGAAACGGCGTCGCCGTCTGCCGTCGAGGCAAAAACCATCGGAGATCCTTCGCGATCTTTTCCAGTTTTTCCGCGCTCGTACTCACGTCCGACAAAACGAGCATCGTAAAAGTGCCGCTCGGCCTCAATCCCAACATATTGCTGTCATCCCGAGGAATCCACTTAGAGTGGAGATTTCCCTCGGACAAGCTCTTCGGATCAACATGAATATGCCGTACCATTCCCTGGGAATTGGTGGCGCTGAGAACCGAAAACCCATTGCCGACTTTTTTCAACAAACTCAGTGCGGCCAGCCGTCCGGTTCTTTTCTGATCATATATTCCAAAAGAAACCTTCAAATCGCCGGTCATCCTTCCGATCCGACAAAATCGACTGAGTGAAGCATCGGTCAGCCCTTCGCCATTATCCAGAAAAACAAGGGTCTTCCTTCCGCCCGGATTGGTCAGCAAGAAAATTTCCACGTTGATCTCATATCCGGATTCATCCGTATAAGATGCCTTCCTCGAACCCGAATCATGTCCATTTTTGATAAGTTCATGAAATGCTCCGACAGTATCATACATGTCGCGCGACAAATCCAAGGAAAACAATCCGTCACCGATCTCGACCTTCAGCAGCTCTTCTTCCGGTTGTCTTATTATCATGGTTCCTGACCTCCTGCTTTTCCTGAGAATGCTCGTCCCATGAGTACCTCCATACTTTTCAAAAGTTTCGGATCTGTTTCCGCTTTTGGTCTGAGTGATTCGAAATCACTCACGCGAATACCGAATATTTGAATAGTTCGGACAATAAGATCAATCGCTTTCCGTTTCAAATCACCGGAGAGAGACTGCTCTTTCGTCAACAGCGGTTCAACCGCATTGAGCGAGCTGGTGACTCCGATGAGAATCCGAGTCAGCACGCGTTCGCGCTGAGTCGGCTCGATTTCCAACACATCTTCGGAAATGTCACCGAGGAAAAATCCGACAAGCAGTTTCATCTGACCGGCAAGAACGGAAAGCTCCTGCTTTAGCGCGTTGATTTCCGACTTGTCGACCAATTTTTCCGGTTCCCTGCGTTCCAGCGAAACACTGACTGCGCAATGAATTTCTCTTTTTTCCCGCTCGCCGACATCCGGTTCATCGGAAACGACTGCGGGAACGGTCTCACTTGGAATTTCCGGCTCAGCGGAAACTTCCTCTGCAATCGGTTCACAGGGAACGACCGCATCAGCGGTTTCACTTGGAATTTCCGTTTCCGCGGCAACTTCCTTCTTCTCGCTCGACGATCTTTCTTCAACCAGAGAAATCATCTCCGGCGGAATCCTTATGCCGCGACGAGCGGAAAAATTTTTCAATTCTTCCTCAGACAAGATAAAAACTTCATTCCCCGATTCCCGATAGAATCGCCACATCAGTTCCGGGCTGGGTCCGACGAATTTCGACATGTTTGCCGGTCTCACAGCCGGAGCCATCCGAAATCTCCTCAGAGCTTCCAACGTTGTGCCAAGCCGTTTCGCGAGCTTGGTTTTTTCCGGCTGAATCTTGTACCAGGAATCCACCGCCTCAGCGATTCCCGTCAACCGCTCACGCGAATATGCGCGTTTTGAAGTCGGCTTGCCGTTGTCATCCGCTTTTTCTTCCGGCGGATTTTCTTTTTTTCGCAAGTGCCGAGACAATTCTACTACTTCCGGCGGATTTTCGTTTTTCTGCAACTGCCGGGACAATTCCGCCATTTCCGGCGGAACTTGGTTTTGCGCGTTCAGGCTGTTCCAAACAGGCAATTCTTCCGGCCGCAAAATAAAAACATCATTTCCGCTCAAGCGGAACAACTTCAGCATTGACGTCGGATTCGGCAAAATGGCTCGTCCTTCATTCTGCCAAATTATAGGTAAAGATTTCTCAATTCCAACGGAGGCAAACCGCAATGTTTTCTCTCCGTAGGGAAAACTGTCTCCCAGCGCTTTCAGCGCGTTTCTTATTTCCTTCACCCTCTCAGGCGAATATCTCAATTGCTTTTCCTTTTTCGACATGCTTTCCTCCTCTTCAAGTCTTGAATTTTCAAGGTTCAAACAGCTAACTTTAGCAAAAAAGCTATTTTTTGTCAAGTAAATTTAGAGAAATTTAATTGGCTAATTTTAGTTGATTTTTTTATTATTCAATGCTACACTGAAAAAATCTTAATAATTCATCTCTTTTTATGAAAATAGAAAAGAAAATTTTACCAAAAAGCCAAGCGGAATTGACCATAGAATTGTCAATTGACGAAATGACTCCGTATTTAAAGGCAACCGCCGAAGAAATCTCTAAAGTTAAACCAATAAAAGGATTTCGGCCGGGAAAAGCGCCTTATGAAGTCGTAGTAAAAACATTCGGAGAAATGTTCGTTTACCAAAACTCCGCCAATCGAGCAGTGGAAGAAACATATTTCGCGGCAATTGAAAAAGAAAATATTGAACCTGTCGATGAGCCGAAAATCGAAATCCTCAAACTCGCGCCGGAAAATCCGTTCATTTACAAAGCAACGATTTCTCTTTTACCGGAAATAACTCTCTGTGATTATTCCAAAATTTCCGTCAACGCGCCGAAAGAAATAACGGTTGACGACAAAGAAACGGAAAAAGTTTTGTCAGATCTGCAAAAAATGCGAGCCAAAGAAACCTTGACCGACAAAGCGGTTGAAAACGGAGACAAAGTTGAAATAGATTTCAATACTTATGTTGACAATGTTCCGATAGAAGGCGGACAAGCGAAAAAACATCTGCTCACAGTCGGCGAAGGTAATATGATTCCCGGATTTGAGGAAAATCTGATCGGATTGAAAAAAGACGATGAAAAAGAATTTGAGCTGGCTTTTCCAAAAAAATATCATGAACAGTCGCTGGCAAACAAAAAAGCAACCTTCAAAATAAAAGTGATCGCGGTTTACAAGATCGAATTGCCTGAATTGAATGATGATTTCGCAAAAGGAATGGGACTGCAAAATATTGAAAATCTGAAAAAAAGCATTTCAAGCAACATTAAGCTGGAAAAACAAGCAAAGCAAACGCAAAAGCTTGATCTGGAAATAATCGAAAAACTGCTGGAAAAAAGCGAA
>JAHIRY010000005.1 GCA_018818405.1 Patescibacteria group bacterium
AAATGTTGAATTGTGAAACGTTGATTTGCGAAACGTTAAATCGTGAAATGTTGAATTGTGAAACGTTGGAATGCGAAACATGAATCGCGAAATGTTGAATTGTGAAACGTTGATTTGCGAAACGTTGAATCGTGAAGCGTTAAATCGTGAAATGTTGAATTGTGAAACGTTGGAATGCGAAACATGAATCGCGAAATGTTGAATTGGGAAACGTTGATTTGCGAAACAATGAATCGCGAAATGTTGAATTGGGAAACGTTGATTTGCGAAACATTGCATTGTAAAATGTTGAATCGTGAAATGTCGGATTGGGAAACGTTGATTTGCGAAACAATGAATCGTGAAATGTCGGATTGTGAAACGTTGATTTGCGAAACAATGAATCGCGAAATGTTGAATTGGGAAACGTTGATTTGCGAAACATTGCATTGTAAAATGTTGAAATGCGAAACGCGCAATAAAAAATGTAGGGGTTCAACATGTTGAACCCCTACATTTTTTATTGCGATTCTTATTTGATTTCTTTCAATCGTTTGTTCGATGTTCTCAAATGCATCAATTTCGCTCGGCGAACTTTTAATCTTTTTACCACTTCGATTTTTTTCACTGTCGGCAGGTGCAGGGGAAATATTTTTTCCACGCCCACGCCGTTGGAAATTTTTCTTACTGTAATCGTTGAGCCGATTCCTTTGCCGTGTTTTCTGGCCAGAACGGTTCCTTCGAAAACCTGAATTCTTTTTTTCTCTTCGCCTTTTGGCGTTGTTTCCGTGATTTGCTGGGAAATTTTCACCACTGTGCCGGGCACAACATCGGGAAAAGTTCGGTCAATCGCCGTATTTTCTTCTTTTACTTCTTTTTTTTCTTTTACCGGCTTGGCTGATGCCGCTTTATTTGCTGTCATATGCGTTTGTTTAATATTAGTGTAATTGATTATTGACTGGGGCTAGTATATATTATTTTTCCATTTTAGTCAAGATGTGTCACTCCTCGTCGGTTTGATTTATAAAGTAGCCGGTATTTAGTTTATTTGCAAGTTTTCAATCAATTCTCTGATCTTTGCAACTGCTTCATCCAATTTATTTTCCGCGTTTATCACAGTGAAATCGCAAACATCAGCCAATTCCATTTCCTTTTCAGCCGTTTCCCATCGCTGTTGAAATGATTCCGCGCTCATCGGTCGCTTCAGAATGCGGGTTTTCAGATTTTCCATTGAATCGGGTTTGAGAAAAATGGAAACAGCTTCGGGCATGATTTTTTGAACCGTGCGAGTTCCGTTAATATCAAGAACCATTAACGGCAGTTTTCCCGATTGCCAGAGATTGAGCAATTCATTTTTTGAATTTCCATAATCGTATCCGTAATGCGTGTCATGTTCGAAAAAATCTGCGCTTTCTTTTATTTTTTGAAATTGTTTATCTGTCACGAAATGATAATCAATGCCGTCGATTTCATTGGGACGCGGTTCTCTGGTGGTAAAAGTGACCAGCCGTTTCATTTCCGGAATTTGTTTCAACAATAATTGAGCGATGGTTGTCTTTCCCACGCCCGACGGACCGGTCAGTAAAATCAATTTTTTTTTCATATTATTATGAATTGACTTTTGAAATTATTTCTTCGGCCATTTGATCCCATTGAGGTCTGGTTGTTCCGCGAAATTTTTCTTTGAAAGATAAAAGCAATTGTTCATTCGCATCCAAAAATTGTTCAGCCTCTTGTTCACTGTTTATTTTTCCCAGATTCGCCATTTCGTTTATCACTGACAGGACAATGCCGGTAAAAGGCTGGTAAATCGGAGCTTTCAATGAAAGTTTTGCAACAATCAGTTTTCCGTCAATGATTTTCTTCGGCTGATTTTCGCGAATCGCTTGGATTTCTTTGATTCGTTTTACAGTATCTTCGAAATTTTTCATGTCAGCCACGCCGTCAGCTCGGAGCGAGCAGTTGCAATCAAGGTAGAATAGAGCCAGCAAATCTTTGCTATACGGATTATCGATAAATCTTTTGGCGAATTTATTGGCGGAAATCGTGTAAACTTCGCGCGCTGACATGAGGAACATGTGATTTTTCGCCATAAATGACAGCCGATCGATTGTGTCTTTTTTGAATTTGAATCTCTTGCCGATTTTTCGCGCGATTTCAGCGCTTGCTTCGGCATGTCCGTTGAATCTGATGCGATTGTTTTCATCGGTTGTTTTTGTTTCCGGCTTGCCCGCGTCATGCAGAAGAACGCCGAGCGCGAATTCGCCGGTCAATTTGAAATCAGGAAAAATTTGTTTGAATTCCGGAGAATTTATTTTTTCCAGCATCATCATGGTGTGTTGCCAGACATCGCCCTCTGAGTGAAATTCTTTCGGCTGTTCGCAGCCCTTCATTGCCGCGGTTTTCGGCATTAGCAGTTCGAGCGCGCCTGATTCATCGAGCAATTTCGCGGCCATGGCCGGATTTTCTTTTAAGGATTTTAATATTTCAACGCCAATGGTTTCTCGCGGGACAATGTATGCCAATGTTGTTTCTTCGGGATTAGCTTTAATTTGTTTTTCCAGCTTTTGCTTTAATTTTTCCAGCTCGTCTTCATCTGTTTCCATTTCAATCTTTTGTTTCAGCAAATCAACTATTTTTATTTCCGCTTTATCATTCAAATGCATGATCATTTCCCGGAGAGCCGTCCAAGTGTTGTCTTCGATTTTGAAATCAAATCTGCAGGCAAATCGAATGGCGCGGAGCATTCTGGAATAATCTTCCTGAAATCTTTCTCTCGGATTTCCGACCGAGCGGATTATTTTGTTTTGCAAATCCGCTTGTCCGCCGTACGGATCGATTATGTTTTTGTTTTTCATGTCCCAGGCGATCGCGTTTATCGTCAGATCGCGGCGCGACAAATCTTCATTCACAGGCAAAGTGTGATCAGCCTGCGCGTTCACATCTCGGTAGGCGCCTGTTCCTTTGGAGATTTCCGTGCGGGGAATGGCAATGTCAACCGCTTCTTTCAATAATTTGTTTTTAGGATAGAATTTTATCACAGCGAAATTTTTTCCTTCGAGATCAACCGAGCCGTATTTTTTCAGCGAGGAGATGAGCTGTTTCAGGGGAATGTTTCTCGCCACAAAATCATAATCTTTTGAAGTCGGATGCCGGACAATCACATCGCGCACCATTCCGCCGACCAGATACATTTCCAATTCAGGCAAATCAGCGAAAAGCGAATCCAAAAACAGAAGACCTTTTTCATCTTTTAATTTTTTTTCAAATCGTTGAATTAATTCTTTGTTTGGTTGCGGTTCTTTTTGAGGATCTTCGTTCATATTTTTTGTGTTAGTTTTTGGTGACACGGCATTCCTTGTCACGCTGAGTTAATCGAAGCGTGGCAATGAATGCCTCGGTTCGGTTGCGTTGAGTTTATTAAAAGGTTTTTAACTAAGCGAATCGACTAAAAAAATTGTCAGACTGAGTTAATCGAAGGGGAAAATTTTTACGGCATAGTCGGTTTCTTTGAATTTGTCGAAAGTTTTTTAAAATATTAAGCGAAGCGACTGCAAAAATTGTCAGACTGAGCCTGTCGAAGTTAAGCGAATCGACTAGCAGTTTCGGGTCTCGCCCAAAAGGCAAACCCCGACTTACTTTTTGCAACCAAAAAGTAAGCAAAAAGTTTTGGGGCTCCGTTAATTGGCTTTGGATCGCGCCATGCTTTGTGGTGCTTTGCCCCGGCCAAAACTCCCTGCCTTCGCCGAAGCGATAATCGGCTACGCGCAGGCAGGCGCCCCAAACCCCGCGTGGCAAACCTTGTTTGTCTTTTCGGCTCTGGGAGTGAGGAAATAAGTAATTGAGGAACTACGTAATTGAGGGACTAAGTAATTAAGTAATTGGAGAGCTAAGTAATTGGGGAACTAAGTAATTGAGGGATTGCGTCGTTTCCTTAATTGCATAATTACCTAGTTACTCTGCGTTCTCGTCATTCCCTTAATTACATAATTACTTAGTTACTCTGCGTCCGCGTCGTTCCCTAAATTACTGAGCTGCTTAGTCTCTTTAAAATTTTTAACTGAGCGAATCGACTGCAAAATTGTCAGACTGAGCCTGCCGAAGGGGACAATTTTTACGGTATAGTCGATTTCGTTGACTTTGTCGAAAGTTATTTGAAGTATTAAGCTGTAATAGCTCAATCTCTCTATCTCTCAGTCTCTAAATCTCTTCAACTTATTCGTTCAACTATTTCCGAAAGTTCCTTTGGCAGAGGAGATTCAATGGAAACTTCTCTTTTCTCCGGATCAACGAATTCCAATTTCGTCGCGTGCAGAAAAATGCGGTCGAGTTTTATTTTTTCTTTTTGTTTAATTTTTTTTGAAGCGAATACCGAGTCGCCGACAATCGCGTGGCTGATTGCAGACAGATGAATTCTGATTTGATTCGTTCTGCCGGTGAGCGGATGGACTTGAATCAAGGTATTGTTTCGAAATCGGCGCAGAACTTCGAATTCGGTTTCCGCCGTTTTTCCCAGAGTAGAATTAAGAGGAAGCGCGACGAATTTTCCTTCTTTCGAGCGCATGATCGGAAATTTCAAAGTGTCGTCGTCTTTCACTATCACTCCGGAAACGAGCGCAATGTAAGTTTTCTTGATTTTTTTCAGTTTGAATTGCGATTTGAAATAATCAAAACCGTCTTGCGTCAGCGCGACGATTATCAATCCGGAAACATCACGGTCGAGGCGATGGACAATCCCCGGACGAAAATGTTTTTCCGCGTAAAGCATGGCAACCGGATCGCCGACTTTTTTTATTTCCGGAAATTTTTTCACCAGCCAATCGACAAGCGTCGGTGCATCAGCCGATCCGGCGGAATGAACCAGCAGTCCGGCGGGTTTTTCGATTACAATATAATCTTTTTCTTGCAATAAAATTTTCGGTTCGATTTTTTTCGGCTTTATTGTTTTTTTATCTTCAACTATTGGTTTTTCAATTTCAGCCGTGGCAATGGTTTCTTTGCGCGGAATCATTTCTGCATTTGTATTAAAAACGATTTTGTCGCCCAATCGCAAGAATTGATGAACAGTCGGTTTTTTTCCGTTAACCGAAACAAGTCCGCCTTTGATGGCTTTTTGAATTTGGCTCCTGGTCGTGCCTGTTTTGTCGGTCAGCGCTTTGTCCAATCGTTGTCCGGCGTGTTTGGCTGTTATTCTATATCGATGCATATTTTTTTTTGTGAAAATTTATCAGCTTTTGCTTAATTTACATGTTTTGCAATATTTCTCATTATTATGATAATTCTAGCAAATTTGGCTGAAAAATGAAAGAGCGGAAATTTTATGTCTCAGTCATTCGTTTGATCGGACAATGAAATGAAAAATTGCCATTAGTCAAAAAAAATGTTGCAATGTTAGTGCGGTTAGAAAGTGATAATAATAATTTTTTAGGAGTATAATAATCGGTTAGACTAATTTTAAAAATGACATAATTGATTTTGTATGAGATATAGTGCACCGTCCCCAGAACAAAGAAATGCAGCTATTGCGACAATGGAATTAAAAGATCAAATAGAAAAATTTATTGAAGCCAGTCATCGGTGGGAAAGAAGTAGCAAAAGATTAACGTATATTATAATTTTTGTAGCAATTACGCAGGTTGTAATACAATTCATTTAAAATTATATGGAAACGGCGAAAATTGCTTTGTTTCGAGGAACGCAAATTAGAAAAATACTCCATAAGAACGAGTGGTGGTTTTCTGCCGTTGATGTGGTTGAGGCGCTAACTGAAAGTGCAAATCCTCGTGATTATTGGTTTAAAATGAAAATTCGAGAAAGCGAAGAAGATGGTTTTGAACTGTCGACAATTTGTAGACAGTTGAAATTGCCGGCTTCCGACGGCAAAATGCGCGAAACAGATTGCGCTGACACTGAAGGTGTTTTTCGCATTATTCAATCAATTCCTTTGGCAAAATGAAAAAACAAAATTAAATTTTTTTAAGAAGGATTTATCGGATAAATAAAATTATAAATTAGCACCGAATATGAAAATCACAATTTGCGGGAGCGTCGCTTTTTTCGATGAAATGAATGAAGCGCAGAAAAATCTGGAAGAACTTGGGCATGAAGTTAAACTTCCTCCGTTTGAAATTGCCGATGAATCGGGGAAAATGATTTCCGTAAAAGAATATTATGAACGGAGAAAAGCGGAAACAGATGATGACAGCTGGATCTGGGAGAGAAAGGAAGCGGCAATGCGTTTGCATTTTCAAAAAGTGGAATGGAGCGACGCGGTTTTGATTTTGAATTTTGATAAAAATGAAATTCCAAATTATATCGGCGCGAACACTTTGCTCGAAATGGGATTGGCTTTTCATCTGAATAAAAAAATATTTTTGCTGAATGACCTGCCGGAAATTTCATACAAAGAAGAAATTCTGGGAATGAGGCCGATTGTTATTTTTCAGGATTTAAAAAAGATTGAATAATAAAAAAATATTTGGAAAAGGTTCGAGTAATATGTTTGAAGAAAAGGATGTTTTTGAAAATCAGGAGTTTGCGGATTTGAATTTGGCGGAGCAGGGGATTAAAGCGAAAGAATTTGTAAATTGTTCTTTTCGCAACTGCAATTTCATGTCAGCGGATTTTTTCGCCGGCAGTTTTATTTCCTGCAAAATGAAAACTTGCAATCTGAGCGCGGCAAAGCTGAGAAACTGCCAGATTCGCGAATGTGAATTTGTAAATTGCAAAATGACCGGACTCAATTTTTCCGACTGCAAGAGAAAATTCGGCTTTTCCGCGGATTTCAGGAATTGCATTTTGGATTTGTCGAATTTCAACGGAGCGCAAATGAGCGAACATTCGTTTGCCGGCAGCCGGATGAAAGAATGCGGATTTATTGACGCGAGTTTGGTAAAATGCGATTTTTCCGGCTGCGATTTGGAGAACAGTGTTTTTGACAATACGAATTTGTCAGAATCGAATTTTTGGGGCGCGATGAATTATTCCATTGATCCGCGAAAAAATAAATTGAAAAAAGCGAAATTTTCTCTGCCCGCGGCTTTGTCTCTCTTGGCTTATTTGGAAATAATCGTCGAGTGATTCGGATGAGAAAAAATAAAAAACGTAGGGAACAAAAATTTTTATTCCTTACGTTTTTTTTGTTCCGCCCGATCGGTTTGTGATATAATATAATCAATCGCAAATAAAAATAAAATGGGGAATATGAAAAAAAAGGTTTTAGAGCCGGAAGTTGAGCCGATCGAAAAATGGCATTCGAAAATAATTCGAACGATTCGCGAAAGAGTTAAAACTTCGGAGAGCATAATTATAGTCGCGGTTTTGGTAATAACGGTTATTTTATTTTTGGTTTTCGCGGTTTTTTTTGTTTTGAACATTACAAATAAAACCGCGCCGGCAACGTCGGGAAAATATCCGAAAGTGTTGATTCTCGGAATTGACGCGGCCACTTGGGATATTATCACTCCGATGTTGGAGCGGGGACGGCTTCCCAATATCGCGAAGTTAATGAGAGAAGGAGTGGTCGCCACTCCGGAAACGCAAAATCCGACAATTTCGCCGGCGATCTGGACAACCATTGCGACGGGGAAATTTACGGATAAACACGGAATAAGAAATTTCTTGGATACATCGGAAAATTATGAATATCAATTTGTCGGCTCAGAGAATAGAACAGCCAAAGCGCTGTGGAATATTTTATCCGACAAGGGTGACAAAATCGGACTTTTCAGTTATTGGGCGACCTGGCCGCCGGAAAAAATCAACGGTTATGTTGTGACCGACATGGCATTGATTGACAGTGAAAAGGGAATTAGTCCATCGGATTTGAGAGGCGGTATGATAACGAACAGCATAAGAGCGCTGGGAATCAATCCTTTTGGCGACGGTTTCAAATTGGAATTCCCCGAACCGAAAGATCAGAATGACGAGAATTTTTTTGAAGCCGCCAAATCTGTTTTGGGAAAGTTGGACAAACTGTTCAATTCTAACAGCTTGTATCTTTTTGACAAAGAAAAACCGGATGTGCTGATGCAAATAAACGGAACGGTTGACGCGTCTCAGCATCTTTTTCTCAAGTTTTTGTGGCCGGAAAAATATCCGTATCCCGTTGCCAGCGAATTGACAATGAAATACGGCGATTATATCAATGAATTGTATGAAAGCCAAGACGCGTTGGTCGGAGAATATTTGAAGAGATCCGGACCGGATACAAATATTATCGTTTTGTCGGATCATGGAGTTTTTATCGATCCTGCGAGCGGATATCGATTTTTAAATTTCAATGTGTTGTTGTCTCAGCTTGGTTTTTTGACTTTCAATGAGGACGGTTCGGTGGATTACGGCAAAACAATAGCGTTTGAATGCAATAACAATACGTTTGATTGGCAGAGACGAACTTGTATTAATCTGGAGGGACGGTATGAATCCGGTATTGTGGCGCAGGAAGATTTTAAAAAAACCAGAGATGAGATTATCGAAGCGTTAAATACGGTGAAAACTCCGGACGGTGAATCGCTGTTTATTTCAATTGAGCCGTCGACTTCATTCGGCAATGACATCAATTATGATATTAAGAGAACTTTGAATAATGAATTGATTATTGTAAACGGAGTATATCGAAGAGTGAAAGATTATTTGAAGCTGTCGATTGAATCCGGCAATCATTACGCCAATCCGGTTGGTCCGAAGGGAATAATTATTTGGAAAGGACCGAATATAAAGCAAGGAGAGCGAGTTGATTTGCGGTATGAAGATATTATGCCGAATTTGTTGCATTCGCTCGGTTATCCGATCGGAAAAGATATGGACGGCGTTTATCTGCCCGGGCTTTATATCAATCCGAAAGAACCGGAGTATATTGACAGTTATGAAGATTTTTCGACGCGGTTGACAATTGCTTCGCTGGAATCCATTGAAGAAAATGATGCAATTACGGTCAACGGCAATACAATGGATTTTCATTCCGATATTTCAGGGGATGATCAGTATGATTCGTATTGTGTGAATGTTATTGCCGGAAAAAAATTGGCGCTCATGGTTGACGATTATTCGACGAGCGATAATTCGGCGGACGGTGATTTGCAGAGAATAAAGTATTTGCCGGTGGATGAATTGCCTTCATATTCAAGTTTAAAATATGATTTGCATCAATTGTCATTTCGTGCGGAAGACAAGGAAAAATACAATGTGGTTGTTCCGCTGGAATTGAACAAACCGTCGTATCTGGGATTGTGGACAAATACCGATTTTAGGATCGAACTGCCGAAAGACGGAATATTGCGCGTGATCGCGAGGGGAGCGCAATCTCTCGGAGAATGGCCGAAAATGGATATCAGCCAAGGAGCGATTTCGAAAACGATAACAATTGATTCTGAAATTTTCAGAATTTATGATATTCCGTTAAAAGCGGGAATCGCCACGATCGGATACGGCAATGATGTGATTTCCGACAAAGGAGATCGGAATTTATATATAGAAGATATTTATTTTACCGAGGCTGTCTATCCCGCGTCCGAATTGCCTTTGTATTTTTACAAATATAACGACAAACTTTGTCTGACCAACAAATCGCAGGGAACCACTGACGCGTCGTTTACTCTGGTTGAAATAATAGAAAAAGACCGGGATGAACCCGGTCAGAGCGCGCTCGATCTACTGCACGAGACAGGAGCAATCAATGAGGAAGAAAATCAATAGTCATTATAAAGGACCATTGCGAGAATATATCTCGCTTGGCCGACCAATTGAATTTCAGTCATTCGCCAGATGTCTCGGCGCTCAGGGTCAAATGAAAGTTCTTCATCAATTCCATTGATAAGCGTTTCATGCAGATTGCAGGTTGCCCACCATTGACCGCAAGGATGGTGGGTTTTTTCGTATTCAGTGAAATCAATGTGATACGCGTTTTTTGCGTGAAGATAATCGTATAGCGAATCGCTCAGCGGTCTGAAAGAATAGTCATTTGTTTCTTTCTCGTATAATTTTTCAATGGCGATCGTTCCGGCAATATCATAATTGCCGCCAATGTAATCGAATTGCAGTGCTTGGTCGGTCCATTTTTGCTGAACCGCAAGTAAAAGTTTTTTTATTTTGTCGTACTTTTTTTCTTGGATGAGTCTGATGTTTTCAAAAGAGATCGCCCAGCCGGAGCCGTTCAATTGTTTTTCGGGGATTGCCAATCCGTTTAACGCTAGCAGTTCGGTGAAATCTTGGTCGCTCATAACCAAAGGTCCTTCTTCACAGCAATTTTCCGAAGTTGTTTTCAGTTTTGTTTGCGCTGATTTTGTTCGATAAAAGTTCATTGATTGGCTGTCTCCCAGATTTTGCGCCACGAGCGCTCTCAATGCGAACAGTTCCTTGCCTTCGTCTGTTTGTAAACGATAGAAGTTTTGCGGATAAAATAGTTGATGCAATAATGGTGGCAAATTACTGCCATGAGAATCTTGATCTCGAAATTGTTTCCAGCCGTCTGACAGCATTTTGTCAGTACAGGGCAATTGGGAGTTGATTGTACGCAGAAGATCTTGTTTTACTTCCGAATTGGTGCTGTATTTGTAAGCCAGTGAGAGATAATAAAGGGATTCGAGATTTCTGAATGAAAATACAATATAATCGCCACTGTCATACCAGCAATTTTTTACCGGGTCGCTCGTGTGGTGGCTCTGATTGTAATAAAAAACGCGCAAAGCGGGCGCTATTTCCGAAGTCAGTTTGAAATTGCGATATTGATACGGCCAGACAATAATACTTGCGATGAAAATTATTGCCAGCGCGGAAATTATCAATATCTTAGTATTTTTTGAGAATGTTTTTGAACATTTTCTTGACATTTTTTGGGTCAGGTGAAGTGATTAGTTCATATTCTATTTGAGAGCGAAGATAATCACAATAATTTCCGCAGTCAAGATAAACTCCGTCTTTGATAATGCAAGCCAAGAGACCGGTTTCCGGTTTCATTGTGTTGATCAGATCGGTCATCCATAATTCATTGTCTTTGCCTTTTTCGGTTTTTACAAACGCATCGAAAATGGCGGGCGTAAAGATATAAGCGCCATGAGTGGCATAGCTGGACGGTTCTGTTCCCGGTTCCGGTTTTTCCACGATTTTGACAATCTCTTTTATGTTTTTTTCGCCGTTGAAATCTTTCAATTCTCCTATTCCGTAAAGAGAGCGGCGTTTTTTGTCTTCAATTTCAATGGCTGACACAATCGGCATTTCATAGCGATAAAAAGCATCCATGCATTGTTTTATTCTGGTTTCGCCTTTGGTTAGAAAAAATTCATCGCCCCAGGCCACGACAAAGGGTTCGTCAGCCACCAAGTGGCGAGCCGGCCATAGCGCGCCGCCATTTCCGTAAGGTGGTGTTTTGTAAACATAGGAAAAATGAGCGAGCTGGGAAATTTCCCTCAATTGGCGAACAGCCTCTTCTTTTCCGTAATCCAGAAGCAGGCGTTCCTGCATTTCCGAGGGTGAGAAAAAGTGAGAGATCGCTTGTTTTTCAGTGGAGAGAACAAAAATTATTTCTTCTATCCCCGAACGGACGATTTCTTCCACCACATGCATTACCACCGGCTGGTTGCCGACCGGAAACATTTCTTTTGGAATCGATTTTGTGGAGGGCAGAAATCTTTTTCCGGATCCTCCGACCGGAATGATGGCTTTTTTTATTTTTGTCATAACTATTTTAGATTATTTTTATTAATTTTTTCAGGAGCAGTTGTTGTCTTTCTATATTTTTTTTTATTTTAGCTTTTTTTTTCGGTGCTACCCGAATTGTTGCGCATAAATTATCAGAATCGCGGCTGATGATTAGCAGTTCTTTGATATATCCGTGAATGTCTTCTTTTGTCATCATAGATTATTCGGTTTTTTTATAATTGCTATGTTTTCGCGCGTTAGTGTTTCCAATTTATCCAGAATTATCAAAGCGCGCCGCCGCTTATCTCGTTTTATTCGAAATAGAAGATAAATCGCTCTGAGTTTGAAATTCAGCTGATCCAGAAATAATTCTTGCAAAACTTCAAGCTCGAACAGGTTTCTTTTTTGCGGCATATAAACTGGCAATAAAATAAACGATAATTAAACAGTGAAACAGCGCCCAAAAAGTATTTGTCAGCAAGGCGGGTTTGTTGTATGCGTCGGGATATGACCACAGTCCGTAGAGAAACGCAAACGCATTGGCGCTGATTAAGAAAATTTGGATTTTCAGTTTTCCCCAGGGAATGGCTCTGGTCAATGCCGCCTTGTCAACCGCTTCAAAGGAAGCGCGGCGATCAAAAATCGCGTCAAACAGCGCTCTGATATAGGTCGGCAAGGTGTTTAAAGTTAGCGATTGCGCTTTCAGTAAATCGGTGATTTTGATATTGCGCTGCCGCATTGTCAGCGCGTAAAAGGTAAATGACAATACAACATAAGGCAGGTAGGCCAGTGAAAAAAGAAACGGATCGCTGACATAGGCGGGAACGCGGAAAATAATATAGAATACCGGCATCAGAATCAGAAACATCCAGATGAGACCGACCATGAAATATATGCCGGACAGAGAAAATTCCACTCTCTGCCAAAAACTGGCAATGCTGGATAATCTCAAAAAAAATCCGGCATTGTTGAAATACGCGCCAAATGTTCCGCGCGCCCAACGGTATTGCTGTTTGATATATTCATCCAGATTGAGCGGTCCATTGCCGAATGCCATTGTTCGATTGTAATATCTCGTATCCCAGCCTTTGGCGACGATTTTTATTGAAGTGGAAAAATCTTCGGTGATTGATATTTCATCCCACCAGCCGGCTTGCTCCAGCGCTTTTCGTCGAATGATCGCATTTGTCCCGCAGAGGAACATTCCATTGTGAACGCTCTTTCCCTCTGAAATGTATTCGTAAAAAATCGATTGTTGTATTTGCGCGATTCTGCTTACCGGAGAATCGATATGATTTCCATAGAATTGCGGAGTCTGAATATAAGCCAAGTTTTTTTCTTTTTCCATTTGCGGCACCAGTGATTTTAGGAAATCTCTGGCCGGACGATAGTCCGCGTCAAAAACAACAAGATAGGGAGTCTTGAATATTTTCAATGCTTCATTGAGCGCGCCGGCTTTTGCTCCATGCCGGGGGAATGTCGTGCGGAAATAGGTGATGCCCATGCTTCTTGCCAGTCGTTGAATCTTTTGTCGCAGGGGACTGTCCGAAGAGTCAACCACCACCACCTCATAGTTCGGATAATCCATGTATCTGGCGGCAATGAGCGTTTTCCTGACGACATCGAGCGGTTCATTTTTCATTGGAACAAAAACAGTGACAGCCGGAGCATTATTTGTAAATTTAATCGGCGAAGCTATTCTTCTATTGTATTTGTAAGTGGCGGAAAGAATGTTGGCGAAATATCCGATTGCGTTTAATACAATGAAGCTCTCCGCCAGAAAAAATAGCACGATCAGCAATCTGGCAAAAAAATTCGGTTCTTCTTCGAATGAGAAGAAAACGGTTCCCAGCCGAAAGAGCACATATATTGTCATCGCATTCAATGTGGCAATGCCGGCCAATAATATCCATCGGTTGCGCATTTGTGTTCGCATTTGAGTTTGATATGAATGAGCGCTGTAGCTGATTCCCGCCGCGGGCGGGATAAATAGCTTCTTAGCTGTTTTGAGCGATTGCTGTGCTACCACCACAACGTGCGGGGCTGGCGAATTATAATTTAATACATGATTTACTGATTTACGTGATGTCGGATTTAGAATTTCATTTAATTGGATTCCAGGCGCAAGATTTTGCGCCGGATTAGGCGGGTGCAACCCGCCTCTACAAAAATTGTTACATGCTTCATGTTGTGTGCTCCCTGCTCCCTGCTCCCTGCATCTAATCGGTTCAATCCTCTCTTTGTATCTTGCGTTTTATTTTTCGTTTAACCGTTTTTTGTGTTTCGGTTTTTTCCGGAATGTAGTCATCTCTGACGACCCAGATGAAGAGCAGGACAATGCTTGTGATTATAACCGTTATCAGTGCTACTGTGAAAAGAATGAAATAATACCAAATACTGTTGTTATTTAAATTCGACCATTCGCGAATCGCCAGTTTTGCGGTCGAAGGAACGGGCAGCCATTCTTTGTTGCTGAAATAATCTTCTGCCGACACTTTTCCGTTTCCGGAAAAGAAAGACACAAAATTGAAATAATAAGTGGCGCAACCTTCGCACGGACCGGGGACGATTTCCGGTTTGCCGTAATAAAATCCGAAAGGAGCTTTGTATTTGAATGTGAGTGAATTCAGTCCAATGCCGCGCAGTATAATATCATTCCAGCGGTATCTTTCCGTATCGCGAAGAACAACTTTTGCTTGATGATTCCAGAGCGCTTTATTTGTATCTTCCCAGCTGACGACTTGGGGCGGCAGAAGATCCATCATCATCATCGGCATTCCGATGGTAAAACAAGTTTTTCTCGTTTCCGAGGTATTTACAAAAAATCCGTGCGGCTCTCTGAGATCCCAAAATCTTTTTAGTTCAAACCAAGTATCCACCGCGTCTTCTCGATAAAGTTCCTCATAACGATTGGTCCATTCTATTTGATCCATGGCAACTCGTTTGTCATAATAGTCGCGGCCATTGTCAGAGCTTTCTCCCGGCGCGTTTTCATTGAATGGTTTTGCTTCATCATACATCATTGACCAGTAATAACTTCTCGCTTCAGAGGCTTCATCGTACGCTTTTGTATTGTAGTCCAGATAGCCGTACAATAATTGATCAATAATTCCGGTGCCGTGATAATAATAAATTTCTCCGTCGGGCGTGACAAATTCCTTTGCATAACGACCCGCATATACGCTGTCATACAAGCGAACATAATCAAGCGCTTCTTGATTGCCGGTCAGCCGGAATTCATCGACCATTGCCATGTGTTCGGGAAATCTGAATCCAATGTCTTGCGACGGATCATATTCCGCATAGATTAAACCGGTGGGATTTTTTTTGCGCAGGGCTGCAGTAGTTTCTTGCGCGATCATCAAGTATTTGCTGTTTTGAGTATAGCGATAAGCTTGAAACAATGCGTGCGCAATATATCCTTCACTGCGCGGATTCCAGAAAAAATCTCTTTTCGTTCTATGGGTGTACATGTCATAGTCATACCATTCGCCCTTGCCTTTGTATAAATATTTGACCAGATAATCAGCCGCGAATTCGATCATTTCAATGTTTTTTTCATCATGATATTGCGATTCGATTCCTCCGACCCATAGAATGATGTTCGCCTGGAATATGGAATATTTTTTGGAATCCTTGATCGAGCCGTCTTGTTCCACCCAGTAGGCATATCCGCCGTTTTTTTTGTCATGAACATAGGTATCGACAAATTCCCGTTCAGCCAAATAGTATTCTTGCGCCGATGAAGGTCCTTTTTGTTGCTGGATATATTCCCAGAGCCTCAAGAGTCCGGCAATAAAAAAAACAAAAGCAACAACAATCATCACTGCGATAAAAATGCGAAGTATTCCTCGCGAAATATTCATTTCATGTGTTGTTTCTTGTTTTTTGTTTTCATGTGTTTGTTTTTGTTTTTTATTCATACTCAAAAAAACTTCTCGTCACTTTAATTTAGAAGATTCAAGTGGAAGTATTAAAAAATATTTTTCTTAAATAGTTTTTAACAAAAGGTAATCCACCAGTTCTACTGGTGCGACTCGAATAGGTTTTACCGTTCCGTTAATCCCCAAAAAAAGACATAGTATTATACAATGAACTTGGCTTGATGAAAGACCATCGTTCATAAACAAT